>SLHU01000175.1 GCA_007135995.1 Clostridiales bacterium
GCAGCCGGTTCACGATGATAAACTTGAGCAGCGGCTTGAGCGTAAACTTTTCTAAAAACTGAAACAGCTGGATGCGCCGGCCTGCCAGTATAAGAGACTTGGACTTGAAGGAAAAGGCATTGAAAAGACATGATCAATACAGGGTTGGTTTCCGTTACTTTCAGGCAGCTTGACGCAGCTCAAATCATCAATCTGGCAGCCTCTGCACAGGTTAAAGGTATTGAGTGGGGCGGTGATGTGCATGTGCCGCCAGGGGACGTTCGGACGGCAAGCGAAATCAGATGCCTGACGGAAGGTCAGGGACTTGTTGTGATCGCTTATGGTTCTTATTATCGCGTTGGCCTTGACGAGAGCAAACAGGAAGCATTTGAGTTAATCCTGTCATCGGCCGCGGCTTTAGGGGCCCCTGTGATCAGAGTCTGGGCCGGTAAAACCGCTTCTGCGGCTACCTGTGCTGCTGATCGAAAACGCATAGTGGCCGACACACTGAGAATTGCTGATCTGGCTCATCAGCAGAATATTGATATTGCTTTTGAGTACCATGAAAATTCATTAACTGATTCTGTTTTATCTGCCCGGCAGTTGCTGGAAGAAGTGAATCACCCGCATGTCTATACATACTGGCAGCCTTTAAAACATATGGATGAAGCTGAAAAAGCTGCCAGCCTGAAGGCCGCATTACCCTGGCTTAAGCATGTTCATATTCAAAGCATTGTGAACGGTCAAATTGATTCGCTGGAGTCTGGCAAAGCAAAAATTGCCGCATACCTTGGCATTTTGCAAAACGCCAATATAGACTGTTACGCGATGATTGAATTTGTCAGGCAGCATGATCCGGATCAATTTATAAAAGACGCGGCTGTTCTGAACCGTTTAGTCTCCAGCTATGACTGATATATTTTGGTACGTGGTACCAAAACGGAAGCTGTCGAAACGAAAACTGCCGCATGCAAGGGTGTATTCACCAGGCAGAGAGGACATGTATGATATCGATTGGATTATTAAGTGATGTGCATTATGCCGCGGGAAAAGCAAATGGCAGCCGGTACTGCCACTTATCTGATGCTAAATTAAAGGCGTGTCTAGATTTTTTCAGCCGTGAAGGAATTGATCATGTGATCTGCCTGGGTGATATGATTGATAAAGGTGATCATCCGGATGATGATCTGCAAAATCTTAATACGATTGCAGGCATCTTGCAGCGTTATAAAGGGTCTGTCCACACGGCTATCGGCAATCATGATCTTGACTCAATGACAAAGGATCAGTTCCTTGAACGCCTGGCAATCAGATCAAAAATGCCCTATTATGCTTTCATGATTTGTGAGGATCAGTTTCTTGTCTTAGACCCGAACTACAAAACAACAGGTGAAGCCTACACACCAGGCCAGTTTGAATGGGATGACGCCTATTTGCCGCCTGATCAGATCAACTGGCTGAGTAGCCGCCTGAGCCTGAATCATTACCGTCGTACCTTTATTCTGTCTCATCAGAATCTTGACCAACGGTTCTGTAACGGACAGGCCGATCCACATATTATCTCAAACGCCAGTGAGATCAGAAGGCTTATGGAAAGTAAAAAAAAGAAAATAACTGTACTTCAGGGGCATTATCATCACGGATATTTCCAGCAGATGAAGGGGATCAGCTATTTTACGCTGAAAGCGATGTGTGAAGGCAGCTGCATACAAAATAATTCATTCGCAGTTCTTGATCTGTATGATGATGGGCGGGTGGTCGCGCGCGGATATGGCGATCAACAGACAGTTGAGATAGAATCATGTCCGTCATCAGTGTTAAACTAAAACGATCAGCAAAAGACCATTATGAGTCGGGCGTTTCAGTTTCAACCCGTAAGGTTAAGATTTTTACTGAAATATGAAAAGATATAAGGAGATTATTATGAGAGTTACAGCACTGCAAAAACCAAAAGAGATCAGTACAATTGAAGCGCCTGTTCCAACGCGAAAACCCTCTGAGGCTCTGATTCGTGTACGTGCAGCCGGAATCTGCGGCTCAGATATTGCCGCCTATCGCGGAATGAATCCATTGGTATCTTATCCAAGAGTCATCGGGCATGAAGTCGCCGGTGAAATTGAGGAGATAGATCAGAATTCGCAAGGTCTGAAAAAAGGGGACCGCGTGATTCTGGATCCTTACTTATATTGCGGTCACTGTTATCCTTGCTCGATTAAACGAAACAATTGTTGTGAGAACTTAAAAGTGATCGGCGTCCATGTTGACGGAGGCATGAAAGAGTTTATCGCACACCCGGCAGATATGCTGATATCTGTTCCAGATACCATCAGCTGGGCGCATATTCCGCTTGCCGAACCCATGACGATTGCGCTGCATGCTTTACACCGCACCAAATTGAAAAACAACGAGTATATTGCGATTAACGGAGCAGGGACGATAGGTCTTTTAACTGCCATCATCGCAAAAACATATGGTGCTGAGCCGATTCTGATCGATCTTGTTGAAGAAAGGCTGGCGATGTCCAGAGCACTTGGTATAGTGCATACAATTAATCCAATCAAGCAAAGGCTGCTTCCGGCACTGCAAGCGTTGACAGACGGACGTATGCCCGAGGTGGTTGTTGAAGCTTCCGGGGCTAATCAGGCAATTCGCAATACGCTTGACATGGTGTCGTATGCAGGCAGGATTGCCCTGACCGGCTGGCCTAAAAGTGAGACCTCTATGCCAACAGATCTGATCACCAAAAAAGAACTGGACATATGCGGTTCCAGGAACAGTGCCGGTGAGTTTGAAGAGGCGATCAGGCTTTTGTCATCTGGCGAGGTGAATGCGCAGGCAATCATAAGTCAGTATATAACTTTTGATGAAATCCCGGACATGGTTGAAGAACTGTCTGACCATCCGGAACGATATCTAAAAGTGAATGTCCTTTTATGATATCGATTGGATTATACAGTTGAGACTGAAAACACGAAGGCCTGGCTGCTGTCAGGTCTGACGGTAAGCGCGTTCAAAAGGCTGCCTGTAGTCAGCCGCAATGCCTGGTGCGGTTGATGATTTCATTTTGCAGAGATTGATCCAGGTGAACGAAACGCGCTGAATAGCCGCCGACCCGAACAATCAGATGAGGATACTCATCAGGGTTTTTCTGTGCGTCGATCAGCTGACTGACATCGGTTGTATTCCCCTGGAAAATCTGGCCGCCCTGAGCAATAAACGTTTTGAGGACCGCTTCAAGCAGAGGCTGCGTGACCCATTCGGCATCAAAATCCCACATCGTTGCCGCACCACCGCTAAAGAGATCAAGCGGCATTGTCAGGTATGAGTTCATCGCTGCGGTGATGCCCTGTGTCATGGCGGAAGACTGCGGCGTGACGCCATGCGCCAGTGGCTTGCCGGCCCGGCTGCCGTCGGCTGTCGCGCCCATCAGGTCACCTGCCACAGGTGCCCAGACGAATGTTAAAACGACAACTTTGCACCGGCCGCCCCAGCGGTTTTTGCGTTCAGCATAGATGCTGCCAATATCATTCATCAGACGGTGTGCCATGCCGTCTGCTCCTTCATCTTCGCGGCCGTATTTCGGTATTGATTTTAACCTGGCCTGAAGGCGCTCGCAGCCTTGAAAATTGCTCGTTAAGGCTTTGACCAGCTCCTCAGCCGTACAAAGTCGCCTGATGAAGACCGCCTGCTCGATCGCATATAAATAATCAGCTGCGTTTGGCATGCCTACCGGAGACGTTCCGTAATCATGGTAACGTGCACCGCCGCCGTGCATATTGCGCCCTCTGCTCAGGCAGTCATCAATCATGCTCGACAGCAGGTAGGCTGGACGAGCCTTTTCAGACGCTTCACTGTAAAGATCCAGCGCTTCATGGCTGATATTGATCAGTCGCCTCATTTCTTTGATGAAATCTGTGTAAAAAGCATCAAATGATGTATACGAGACAAGTCCGTCTGACTGAAATGCGTCTATTTTCTTTTTGGTTTTCAGACAGATACCGCCTGTCGTAAACAGCTCTGCTATTTTGGCCACATTGAACCAGCCAGAGAATAAAAAATCACTGGTCATGCCCTGGATCCCGATTTCCATACAGCCGCCGCAGGCATATTCAACTGCATCCTGGAAGGGGACTTTGCTTTTGGCTAAAGCACGGATGATTGCTGTATCACTGAGTATCTGGGCTCTGTTTGATCCGGAAAGAATATAGCGGGCGCTTAAGGCCATAAAGTCTGCGTCCGGCTTTTCCGGCAGCCGTACATAAATTGAAGGATGCGTTATATTTAAATCCATGATTGATTCGATCATCATCCGGGAAAGCGGATTAATTGCTGATGTGCCATCGCTGTGGCTGCCGCCGACAACAACGGCCTCAACCCAGCCGTCTGCCATATGGATTCGTTCATCGATTCTCAGGAAAAGCTCATCTATCAGCTCACGCGCCAGCTCAAGCGAGCACCGGCCTTGTTTCAGATCCTGCTCAAGGTACGGCCAGAGATAATAATCCAGCCTGCCTGGACCGTTGCCGCCATATGGGTTTTCCCTCATGACAACGATATAGGACATGAAAAAAGACTGTATGGCTTCGTGAAAAGTACGGGCAGGATAACGTGGTACCTGACGGCAGATCGCTGCCATTTCAGTCTGGCCTTGTGCTTCCAGCAAACTGACATGCTTTTCATTCCATGCAAGCAGCGCCTCCAGCATAATCAGGACACCTTTGTAGAAATCAATTGCCTGCTGATCTTGTGCCTGGCACAAGGCAGACGAAAAATCTTCATAAAGCCCAGTGACGCCGCGGCTCAGGATGCGGTGCCAGAACCAGGTGATATGGCCAAAAGAAACCCCTGTGACCAGCTGATTTTCAACCAGCTGCGCGTAGTAGGGAAACTTTTCTGTCAGCGTCCGGAAAGGACCCGATAAAACGTCAAATTCAGGGTCTGATTGCTCAGGATCCAGCTCGCTGAGGTGATAAATCCGGCCAATCAGGTTATCGTCCGGTTCAATCAGGACATCCTGGCAGATGACGGCATGCGCCATGGAGCGGGCAATTCTTTCAGGCAGAGGCATACCGCTATAATGGCTGCAGGCGGCTTCATGCAGGTCACGGAGAAAGTGACTTTTCGGTGCATGTAAAGCTCTCTTTTTGGCTGCGGCTGCTTTCCTGGCAATGACTTCGCGGCTGCTCAATGTTTGATCCTCCCGTTGCTGACTGTTCAGAATCCTTCTTCGCATATTTCTCCGTTCGTGTATGTTTTGAATTAACTGTCGGGGCTGGAAACTGATTATAGGACAGTGTTATTTTACCTTGATCTCTTATTTTTATCCAGTCGCATGATTGACGACTTCAACGATACATGATGAATCAACGTATTTGCGGCCGCCAAGTACCTGAACATGAAGGTATGATAAAATGAATGATAACAGAAGTAAAATGATTGAAAAGCGCTGCAGATGCCCACAAAGGCAGGCAGACATAGGAGGATAGCTTCAAGGCAGAAATAAGAAGATTACTTCAAAACAGAAATAGAACGATTGCTTCAGAAAAAACATAGGAAGTCTCTTTAAGAAAGATGGGGTAGATGGCGATGAAGGAAAAAATTGGATTAATTGGCCTGGGCAACATTGGCTCGTTTTATGCAGAACAGCTGACAAAGGCTCAGTATCCGCTGTTTGTTATGGATATTGATCAGGACCGTGTCAGGAAAGCTGAAGCTTTCGGCGCTGTTTCAGAAAAATCACCAGCTGGAATTGCTGAAAAGGCACAGATCATCATACTGGCCTTGCCAGGCAGCAAAGCAGTGGAGCAGGTCATGGATGGCGAGGAAGGCCTTTTGGTTAACAGCCGAAAAGGTCAGCTGATCATTGATACCGGAACAAGCCGCCCTGAAACTGATA
>SLHU01000349.1 GCA_007135995.1 Clostridiales bacterium
CTTGATTTATCGATCAACATCCGTTAATCTATAAGCGATTATCAGTCGCCTCTCAAATAATTTGACTATCAAACTATAATCAGTTTAATGCCTGACCTGTTATCTGTCAAGCAAAGAGGAGGTTGGCCATGCCGGCTTATTTATTTTCTGGACAAGGCGCACAAAAAGCAGAAATGGGCAAGGATCTTGCCATGCAGTATGATGTCGCAGCAAAGATCTATCAGCAGGCATCTGAGCATGTTTCAGTCGACTTGCTGGCACTGGATAAAGGCCAGTTAGCTCAGACCTTATACGCGCAGCTGGCCATTGTCACACTGAGCTATGCAGCTTTTGAAACGTGGAAAGACTTGATCAGACAGCAGGGCGGTGTTCTTCCGCAAGGGTGTTTTGCGGGTTTTTCGCTTGGTGAATACAGCGCACTGGCAGCAGCTGGCGTTCTGACTTTTCATGACCTGCTAAGTTTGATCCGCTACCGGTCACAAGTCATGCAGGCTGCTTCAGAAGAGCAGCCGGGCATCATGATCGCGGTGATCGGGCTTGACAAGGCGGTATTGGCTGAAACGCTTAAAGAAGAAACCTGGCAGGGAAAAGTCTGGCTGGCCAACGATAACGCGCCTGGCCAGATTGTAATTGCCGGGTATGCAGATGAAACAGCAGCCTGCGCTGAAGCACTAAAAGCAAAAGGTGCCCGCCGTCTTGTCAGACTGAATGTCAGCGGTGCCTTCCATACACCCCTGATGCAGTCGGCAGCTGATCAGCTGAGCGCTTTCGCGAGCAGATTTGAGTTCAGCAAACCGGATATGCCGGTCTATTCTAATGCCAGCGGCGCGCTTGCGGCAGATGACGTGAACTGGCCCCGGTATCTGTCTGTTCATATGTGCAGTTCAGTACACTGGGTTGATACAATAAAGGCGGCCGCTGCAAGTGGTCAGACCACCTTCATTGAGTTCGGGCCCGGCAAGGTACTGACCGGACTGGTTAAAAAAACACTGCGCGACGCATCCGTTTTCAATGTCGAGACATGCGATGACATGCAAAAACTGATGCAGGCCGATCTTGTATAGCCGCAGCGCTGAGGTGCATCTATTACGCAAAGACTGTCCATCTACACGCAAAGACTGTAAAGGAAACGTAACACATATCAGCGGCTAATCATCACGACAGCATGCGCTGATCTGCTATAATCAGGGTATAATCGCTGAAGACAGCAGATTTGAGGAGCTTTTTATGCGCGACCCGAGAATTGAAAAACTAGCCAGACTGATGCTGCATCATTCCATGAAGATCAAAAAAGGCGAAGCCTTTCATATTACAGCCGATGTGTCTGCACTGCCGCTTGTCAAGGCGATTTTACGCCAGGCGAAGGCAATCGGCGCGCTGGCGGAAGTTCAGCTGACCCATCAGGAACTGACTCGCCTGCAGCTGGGCCTGCTGGATCCTGAAGATCAAGGTGTCAGTGCCGGTTTTCTTGAAGAAAAAGCCGCATCTGGTATACGGCGCTTTGAAAGCCTGGTTGGTGATATTGTGATCCGATCCTATGCCAATGATCAGGAGCTGTCAAAAATACCGCCTTCGGTTCAGCAGCTGGCAGCGATTAAGAATAAACCTTTTAAAGACCTGCTGATTAATCACAAACGCTGGGTCTTGTTTGAATATCCGACCCCTGGCCAGGCACAGCGGGCTGGTTTGTCAATTGACGATTACATCGATTTTGTACTGGATGTATCATCGGTTGACTACGAGCAAATGCAAATTGATGTACAGCCCTTAAAAGAGCTGATGGAAAAAACAAAAACGGTGCGTATTACCGGACGCGAGACCGACCTTCATTTCTCAATAGAAGATATTCCGGTGATCCCCTGCTGCGGTGAGAATAATATACCGGACGGCGAATGCTTCACAGCACCGGTCCGGCAGTCTGTACAGGGAAAGCTTCTGATCAATACCCCGTCTGTCTTCTGGGGGAAAGTCTTTCATGATATTCGCCTTGAATTCAAAGACGGTAAAATTATCCAGGCTTCTGCCGGTGAAAATACCGATCTTCTGAATAAAATCTTAAACAGCGATGAAGGTGCACGCTATATCGGAGAGTTCGCGATCGGCTTTAACCCGCTTATCAGTGAACCTTTCATGAATACGCTCTTTGATGAAAAAATTGCCGGCTCATTCCATTTCACACCTGGAGCCTGCTATGACGACGCGCCCAATGGCAATGACTCTTCTGTACATTGGGATCTGGTTCATATCCAAAGGCCGGAATACGGCGGCGGCAGCATCTGGTTTGACGATATTGAAATCAGGCGTGATGGCCTTTTCATGCTGCCGGAGCTTAAAAAACTAAACCCCTGATCACACTGACATGGAGGACTAGATATGGTCATGACCGTACTGGAATTTGGAGGGCTTCACCTGCTGCACTGGATCATATCTGGCGTTATTCCTGTTGCCTTGCTCATCACGGCTGTCATTTATATGGTGATTGCCAGGAAAACAGTTAATAAAGTCAGAGATTTTCAGGATCAGCTCTCCGCAAAGCTGCAGTCACTGGAAAGCCGTCAGATTGAAAACCTGACCCATATCAGCAACGTCTTTCAGCAGGCCGGCCTGCCGCTGATCCGAAAGCAGTTTCAGAAAATGGAACAAGACTCTGATGTTTTGTACGACGGCCGCTGGCTTCCTAATCCAGACCTCTATCTTTCATCAGAACAGGTTTTTTCGACGATACAAAGCAGCAGTCTGTCGCTGCGTCCGTCAGCCAGGCTTTTATCTGTCGGACTACTGGGTTCACTCATTTCGCTGCTGATGCAAAGTCAGTATCCAGCCTCCGGCCAAATTCCCGCAATTGCTTTAATTCTGGCACCTGCGGCGGTTGGCCTTGCGCTGAGTCTGATCCTCTTGAGTGAATCAATGTATGGCATTGGACAGATCAAATCGTTCTCGATTGACATGAAGCGGCTTTTGGAGTCACGCCTCCCTGTTTTCAGTGACCAGGCGGGTCTCGGACTGTTGATTGATCAGTTTATGTCGTATGACCGGGATATGAACACGTCGCTTAAAGCCTTTAATGAGACGGCTGTACGGCTGACTGAAAGCGATATGGCAGATGGCATCAGACGCAGTGTGGAACAGGTGCTGCTCGATAGTGTCGCACCTGCTGTCCAGGAGTCTTCGGCTGTACTAAAAAAGCTGGCAGATGAACTGGTCCATCGTCAGGAGAGGGGCATGCAGGAACTCGCCGGGCAATTCGCCAGTGCCCTGACCAGTGATATGGCGGCTCATCTAAAACCGGTCAATAAAGAAATCGCACAGATGAGCAGCCTGATGACCGATGTGAGAAATTACATAGAATACGCGATGCGTGCACTGGATACAGTTAAGGAAGAATCAAAACAGCTGCTAGCTGATACGCAAACAGCGCTGCAGCAAATGGCACAGGCACGCGGCCACCTCAGCGAGGACTTTGGCAAAGCAGGCCAGCAGCTGCAGCTTTTGACATCTGCCACCAGCCATATGGCTGATATTCAGCAGAATAATGAACAAGGCCTTGCGAAATCAATTGAGCAGCTGTCACTGCAGCTGGCAAGCCACAGTGACGCGATGGAAACCCTGGTTGAACAGGCGGCCAGCGCGATGCAGCAAGCCCAGGCAAGTGCAGCCGATCAGCAAAGCAGCGCTGAAGAGCATATCGCCAACATGAGCGGGCATGTCAGCCAGCTGAGCCGGGAGCTGGGTGACAAGATCAGTCTGCTGCTTGAGCAAGTTGATACTGAAACCAGCTCAGTGGCTAAAAACGCTGCAGAAATCGGAGCCAGACTGGGGACTTTAAACGAGACACTGGCACAGTCACTAAACGATTTCAGCCGCGAATCCGCAGATTATGTCCACAGCACACTTCAGGCATTTGACAGCAATCTGGCCGAGTTGGTCCGCAGAATGACGCAGGCAACAGTGGAAATTCGCGATGCCGTAGACGCCCTTCCGGCTGCCTTGCAGCAAAGGGCCCGTTTTGACGCATAGCTTGAAAATCGCAAGGCATGTCCGTTTCAACCGGTACTCAGATAATCGCAAGGGATGTCCGTTTCAACTGGTACTCAGAAAATCGCTAAAGGACGCTTGTGTCATGGTCTTTAAGCATGTTTTTGAAAAACGCAGCAGGATATTTCAATATAAGGCAGATACATGATGACAATAGGTTTTTTCTGCTGAGCCGCTGATTGAAAGTCATCAGCACAACAGAAAACGATCGGCAGATTGGTAAAAGAGGATGCAGGTAAAGCTCAAAGGATATTTTGACAGTACGCAGGATAAGCCAGACGTGTTCAGGCTGAATGATGCTATGCCCGGCCTCAGGGAAAAGCTTCAGACACCACTGGAACGGCTCAAACAGCCACCTGACCTGGAAAAACTTGCCGCGCTGCGTCAAACGATTCTCTCAGCAAAAGATCACACGGCCGTCATTGATCTGGCGAACGTGCTTCCCGGCAGCGAGCTTAGCTGGCTGTTTTTGCTGTTAACTGATATAGATGACAATCACAAGCCAGACCAGCAGCTGATCAGCCGCATCAGCCTGATTGTTCGCGAAAGGGCCTGTCCTTCACTTTATCAGCATACCTGGCTGGTTTTTCAAAAGTACTATGAACAGCTTCCGGTGGGCAAAAATCTGGATCTGCTGTGTAAAATTCTGGAAATCCGGCAGCAAAGCGGGCTTGACCCTTCTTTCCCGCTCATCAGCGAGGTCATCTCTCCTGCCAGCCGTCCCTTCATGAAAAAACTGATGCGCCGCCTGGCGGAGCTTGAAATGCCTGTTCAGCGTTTTATGGATGCTTATGCAGTCTCGCCGGAGCTGCCGCTTGGCGCACAGCTGGTCAGCAGCACCTTTCTTTCCGGTTCTGAATCGCTTTACAGCCAAAGTCAGCGGCTTTTCGCCCAGACACTGAAGTCGGCTGATGAAGACACCCAGCTAAAACTCCTGAAACATTTTTTTCAGATGAAAAAGCTTTCCCCCTCATCCTGGAATGCGTACTGTCAGATAATCTATCGCAAATATGGTCCGCCTGACCATGGCCACGTGATCTGGGAGGCACTAAGCGATAAACACGCAAGGAAATTCCAGGACTGGGTGATTGCAGCCACAATCGGCAGCCATTGCCGGGACAATCCTGATAAAGCCCGGGTGTTTTTGCATTTTGCTGAATATATACAAGCAATTGACCCTTGGGATGACGAAACATTACTGATTCATTTTCCAGGCTTCGTGATCGTTGACAACCGGCTTGATCCCGAGACAGCCATTTACTACGATCAGCACCAGGCAGAACGCCGGCTTGACTTAAGCAGCCAGCGGCCTGAACAACCGCATCCGGCCAGCACAGTCATCGCCAGACGAAGAGTTGACGAAGCGATTCGCCGTGCCAGCTGCAGCGGTATTGTCGGACTCCCGTTTGATCATGAAGGCATCCGGTACACACGCATTTTTCTCAATTTCTGCATTCAGGAGCAAAAGCTGCGTCAGAGAAACCTGATCACAAGATTTAAAAACAAACTGAAAGCCTGACATCGGCCAGAAGCTGGGGGATTTTAGGTCCTGGGAATTTTTCGATTTTGGTTACTGAGAATTTCATTTCTTTCTTAGCAATTTATAACCGCTTATAATCACTGAAAGACAGCGCTTGAGCCACACTCTACAGTGTCCCAGGCATTCTTGACTATCATTGAGAGGTCCGATATAATCTCAAAATAGATTTCAGCAGCCAGATCGTTGCTGAACACCACGGAGAAGTAGCGAAGTGGCCGTAACGCGCCGCACTCGAAATGCGGTTGTCCAGCAATGGGCACGTGGGTTCGAATCCCACCTTCTCCGCCAAGGAA
>SLHU01000195.1 GCA_007135995.1 Clostridiales bacterium
ATGATCATCTGACATCCCATCTAACATGTTTTGCTATCTAGTCGCAAACAGATTTTATAATAAGTTTTTAACATAACTATTATATCGAAATCAGCTGACAGATCAATTCTTTTTCATTTTTACATGCTTAATTCTGAAACCGGCTGTCTACAGGCAAACCGGTTTCAGAATTTCGCTTCTCATTATTGAATTATCTGTTCATTTCAAAGCCAGCGCACTACCCTTATTGACAACAACAGCATCGCTGAAGCAAACAGTTTCTGCTTCACGCAAAAACGCTATATCTGCGTCGTCCAGAACGACCTGCTTAGCCCGGTTTCCTGGAATTTCCAGCATCTGAAGTGTCAGACTACCACCCAATACTTTTAATTCAACTGTTTTACCTGTACGGGAAAAAGTACCCCAGGCATCATTCACCGACCAGACATAGGAACAGTCATGACTCGAATCAAGCGGCTTAAAAGTCAGTTTTTTCTGATACATGTCGCACTTAAAACCACTGTAGGCCAGCATCAGCGCATAGGTCGCCATCGATCGCGCGTAATTGCTGCCGCACTCAATTTCATTCCAGGGATTTCGTCTTTCACCATCATAGCGGTCACGAACAGCCTTGACAATGTCCAGACCTTCTTTTTCAAGTCCGTTCATAATCATATGAATACCAGCCTGGTACTCAAACCCATGCATGGTCTCTTCACTATAGGGTGCCGGAACAACCGGCTTGTATTTTCCTTCCGGCCAGGCACAAATGGTTGTACCGGCTTCATCGTCCAGACAGTAAAGTCGGCAGGGATTAAACAGATTCCTGAAGCTGTCTTTGTAATTATGCTTATAGATCGCCTTAAGCGAAGAAACAACTTTTTCTCTGTCGAACAAATCGTCCAGACCAATCAGGTCGCCATGCCACTGTGCAAGTATCTGGTCAATTGAACTGCCTTCGCCGATCTGATACTTTATTTCTTCATCCTCACTATTCCAGTAAGCTTCTTTAATCCCCGGCCCTACCAGACTGTCGTTCTGGTAGTTATCAAGAATTTTTTCGTTTTTCAAATCAACCAGCTGCTGGAAGTACTCACCATTAAACAGCTTTTGGTTAACCCATTTGCGGCCTTTCTGGTAGATTTTCTCGTATTTTGCTTTCGCTTCTGAATCACCGAGCACCGTTGCCATTTTAACACCAGCGTCAAGGGCTGCCAGATAAAAACCCGATAACCATGAGTTCGCTCCAAACAGCTCCATATCTAAAGTGTGATGCTGTCTGCCGTCCATATAACCATTTTGTTTTGGATCCCAGCGGTCAGGATTCTCTTCACTCCAGGCATATTCTATTGATTTTTTCACTTTTGGCCACAAATCCTGAAGCCACTTCAGATCACCATAGATCAGCCATTCACGATATATTTTTACAATACCGCCCATCTGCCCGTCTACACAGGGGCGAAAACCCCATTTTTTTCTGCCCAGCGGCAGCTGCAGACGGAAAGACATGCCGCCGTTTTCGCTGAAGTTATATTTGTAGTCCATCTCGCGCATGGATCTTTCCAGTTTCGGGAAAAGATAAGGCAGCGCGTAGGCATAGTTCCAGACATGTGTGCAGGATCCTTCGCAGCAGCCGGCATAGCAGTGACATCCTTCAAATCCGTAAAACGAACCGTCAGTCAGACGCAGACAAGTCGGCGATCGCAGTAAGGAAATATTAGCCGTCAAGGCATCAAGCGCCACTTCCGGCAGGCTGGATCCATAAAGTGCGTCCACAAAAGTATTTGTTTCGCGTTCCAGCCGATCCATGTTTGCATGAAAATAACCAAGCGTCTCAAAAGAATCCTTAAATAAAGTCGCGTAATAATTTTTCCAGGTATGTTTGGCGTTGGTTTTAACTTCACCTTTGCAGCATGAATCGTCATCCTCACAGCAAGCTTCGCCTTCTTCATTGACTGGATTCCAGTAGTTATAGGCATTTGGAAAATTCCAGGCCATCGCAAAACGAATTTTCTTTTTCTCGTTTGGTTTCAGGGTGACGCGGTTCATCAGGGTAGCGACTACTTCCCTGTCATCGTCTTCTTGCACTTCATACGGCGGATAATAGCGGTTTTTCAGGTCACCTGGTCTGGAAAAATCCTGCCAGTACTTGGTCAGATTATCGAACCAGGTTCCTTTGAACCAGTTTTGCTGGTAACTGACCTGATCACCCGCCACAGAAAGCGTCATATCGCCATAGTCAGGATCCTGCTGATCTGTATAAGTACTGAGCAGCTGCATATAGTGGGCCGGCTCATTATGCAGATAGCGGTTATATCTGACGCCTTTTTTTATAGGATTATTGGCTGAAAAGGCAAAAACAAAATCTCTGGTTACAGCAGCAGTATTTTCAGCTTCGATATCAAAGATGGCCAGCGGCAAGCTGGAATCGTCTTCATTAAGCGGAATTAAAGGGTTCCAGGCGCTCAGTGATACATTGCCTTCAAACATCGGATCTGAAAAATCAATTTTCGCCTTCGGATATTTGCCGGTAAAAACCGCGTCTTTAAAATGGGGTACACCTGATAAGGAATAGCGTGAGGGGCCAAACCCATATCCGCTGAAATTCTGAGCGGTCACTTCCCCCATAAACGGTGGATGAAGGTCGCTGTTCATCACGCGCGCGTCCACCACTTTTCCTGCTTCTTCAATCTTGACAGCAAAATGCGTGAACCCGTTCAGGCTGCCTTTGTTGGGCTTATTATAGATTTCCCAATCCTTAAAGCGTCCTGTTCCCGTCAAACCAATGCTGCCGGTCCCGATTCCGCCAATCGGAAAAGAGATTTCCTTGAGCTTTTCACCTTTGTAAACAAATCTAGACATGCTGTTCCTCCTAGCCAAAACTTACTAGTATTTGGTTTATTTATCATTCGTGCACGTGTACGATATAAGTTTAATTATAATATCAAGCATAATCTTTTGTAAATACTTTACGAAACGATTTACGCAGCTGAAGTTTTTTATTGTCAGATTTTATGGCAAGATGACAGTCATTTTGCAGATAAGATGAAGGCATATCTAGCTTCTGACGGATACTATCCGCCTCTCATGAAAAAAGCGATCATAGAAAAGTTCATGTGGGAAGCGAAGTTTGCCTGCGAGTGCTCCAATAAACCTGGTGCTTTTGAAGATATTAACTACATATTTGGCTCTGTTTTTCATATAGTCTGCTCCTGGCTTCAGGTCTTATACGCGCTGAACAAAACATATTTGATGAATGAGAAAAAAGCATTGCCTCATATCTCACGGCTCAGTACAATACCTGATGAATTCCAGTTACAGATCAATCAGGTATACAGCACAATAGCAGACGGCAATTTCGATGAGGCTTATGTCATAATTCTTAAATTAGACAATGAGATTCGTGACTTGTGCGCGGCGAACTGATCCTGAAAGAGAATACATCGGCAGTTTGCGCATTTCACCGCCATCCATCTGTCCTCGAAAATATTACGTCAGCGCGTCAAAATATTCTGACAGATTCCGCAGATAATCAAGTTTCGCCAGCCGAACAGCAAGAGGAGCCCGGTTATCACCCGGAATTTCATAGTTGAACAGACCGTTGTATCCGATTGCTTTCAGCGAGCGAACTACCTGGTCCCATTTTATGTTACCGATGCCATAGGGAATCAAATGCTGGTCACGTTCCCCCTCATTATCAGTGATATGAAGGGCTTTCAATAACGATCCTGACTGCTTTATAAACTCAGTCTGGTCAAGACCGGCCAGATTCAGATGACCTGTATCCAGGCAGATGGCAAGATGTTTGCCTCCGGCTGCCCGGATGATTCTTTGCAGATCAGCACTGCTTCTAGCATGGGAAAAGAGGTTTTCCAGACAGATGACCAGCGAGGTGCCCTTAAGATAATCCGCCAGCTTAATCAAGGATTCCACACAGGCGGCCTCAATCTCATCAGGGTCATCGCCAGCTGCGTATCTTACATAACTTCCGGGATGCAAGACCGCAAGATCAATTTTCGCCGCCAGAAACAAGTCCAGCCAGGGTTTAAGATTTTCCACGACATTTTCCCTGTCATGTCCGGCTATATCACAGGTCAGCCAGAGATGCCCCTGGGGAAAAGCAAGCCCGGCCTCATCTGCGTATCGTAAAAACGCGGCACCGGTCACGGCCGGCCTGCCCCGGCTGAGCAGCTGTTCAGCGTGTTCGGTTGACAGTTCCGAGTACTGCCAGCCTTTACTAACGAACGCTTTTACCATATCCTCCGGCGAAAGATCAAGAAAAAAACTCGACCATACACTCATCTTCATATAACTTTATCCTTTCACGGCTTATTACCAATCATCCAGACGCACTGCTTCGTTTTTTTCATACGATGCCACAGAATAATCCATCATCTTGATAATTTCAAGCGCGTCATCGAGATCCCATGATGCCTTGCCCTTCAGAAAAAACTGCTTGATTTCCTGCAGCAGTTCTGTATAAAAAAGACGCGTATCAACCTGAAAACTGACCGCAGCATCTGAAGATTTAACTGTACCGCCATACAAATAAAGTCCATGCGTCAATTCAACGATCCCCCTGCGGTTATCCGGATACTGAACCACAATCACTATGCCTGATTCATCCTGACGCGCGTCAACACTAAGCGCGCCTTTACCCATAATCCGCTGCAACATCTCAAACGAATGAACACCATACCAGATCAGACTGTTTCCCGCCAGTGCTTTACCAAGCGGCCCGTAGCAGTAGGCATGGGTGGCGTCAGTAACCTGACTGCAGGCTTCAATCAGATTTCCTGAGCAGCGAAGCGCTGATGCAGACAGCACTTTTTTGCCATGTTTCGATGCAAGGCCCGCTATTTCTCTGCCGTTTTCATAGCAATCGGCTAATGGTTTATCGATGAAGACCGGCACATCTATATCGAGGCATTTTCTAAAATAGTCTAGATGCAGTGAAGGATCATTGATTTCAAGCATAATCGCATCGCAGCCGGCAATCGCCTCATCGAAGCGATCGGTCACCCGCACGCCCCACGACGCAAGAAGACTGCTTCTTTCATCAAGTACAGCTTCAGTTGTAAAAGGCGTCATAAACCGACAGCAATGCGTCACCCGCATTCCGGTAACACGTTGATTTTCCGGACAGGCCGGTGCCTGCAGTCGTCTTGTGAACTCAACTGAATGGCTTGTATCAAGGCCGATCATCGCAATTTTAATGTCCTGATGATGCATGGTTTTACTCCCGGTTCATTTAGTTGCGGCCAATAAGGGCCACGTGACAGTCGAAACTGACTCAGCAAAATAGTTCTCAACTGATTTCTTGACTGGCGAAGACAACAAACTGGTCTGGTCTGACAATCGCCGCGTCATCTAAAGCCTGGCCAGGGCTTCCTCCACACTGCCGGCTTCAACTTCGTATGTTCGCCCATCAAGTATGTTAATGTCGGGTCTCGCGATTGCCGTCGGTACAGATCCTCTTTCCACCACTTCAATCCTCAGGCGCACCGGTTTTTCCACTTCATATGGCTTGATCTCGCCTTTTTTTAGTGCCCTGACCGCCTGTTTCATCTGTACCCGCAGTAATCTGAAAGCAGTCGGGCGCGGCAGATGAACAGCCCCTTCCAGCGACAAAGCCTGTTTCACTTCCGCTGTTACGACCTGCGGCAGGATTGCTTTGGCTTCCGCGCAAACACAATCATCCCCGCTCACCAGTATAACCGGCTTGCCGTATTCACCGGCAATGGCTGCGTCAAGAGCGGTTTCGCCGCACTTGACGCCGTTGATCCAGCAGTTTTGCCAGTGTCTGGAGGACATTGTGTGCTCCAGAATACCCTTATAGGTACCCGCCATCGCGTGATAACCCAGCAGGACAACCG
>SLHU01000210.1 GCA_007135995.1 Clostridiales bacterium
GCTGACCGAAATTGAAACGACAGAACTTGAGATGGCCTCACTGTGCCGTCATTTTCAGCTGAGTATGAAAAAAGGCGGCTGCGCGGCGGCGCTTTTGCCCTTTAATGCACGCTTTGCAGAGCTGCGCCAGTCACAGCTGCAGATGCAGGCACAGGCGAGAAATATTGAGAAAGAAAAAGAAGACTGCCGTCAGGCGCTGATTCGCCTGACACGTGAAATACAAGCACTCGATAAGCTAAGAGACAAGCAGTACGACATGTATAAGACTGAGCTGGCGCGCGAGGAAGAAAAGGAAATAGATGCTTTTGTTTCCTTTCAGCAAGGACAGGCCATTGCGGTTAGAGGCACCTGATGAAAAAGAACGCGGCAAACAACATGCAGCCGGTGTCGCTCCAGCTGCTGGGTGAGACGAAAAGTGTCAAACCACGCGGTAAGGCAGGCTTTTTCAGCGGCCTGCTGATTGGTTTTCTGTCTGTTCTGGCGCTGCTGGCGCTGTTCGCGGTGGCCTTATGGTTTGACTTGTTCTCGCTTAAACAGGAAGTTGCTATATTCATGCAGCTGGAAAAAGCGCAGCTGGAAGTGATCGAGCAGCGCCGGCTGGACGCGGAGACACAGGAAGCCAAGCTGCTTGATCTGAAACGGGAGCTGGAAGAAGAAGCTGATGTGCTGGACCGCCAGCGGCAAAATCTGCTCACTTTAGAAGCCTCGCTTCATGAGGCAGAGGCCGGCCTTGACCAGCGGGCAGAGCGGATCGCATCGCAGGAAACCGAACTGGATGAACTGGTGGCTTTGTATGAACAGATGCCGCCGGACAAAGCCGCTGAGATCCTGATGATCAGCGAAGACAAAAAGCTGACGGCGCGGCTGCTGAACCGGATGGATCAGCAGCGCCTGTCCCTGATTTTGACACAGCTCAGCGCTCAGGACGCTGCCAGCCTGATTGACCTGATCGCCGGAACGGCTTTGGCCGAAACAGCCCTCCAGACTGAAGCAGAAGGGAGCACCCCATGAAACCTAACAGCATTGAGACCCTGCATCAGACACGTACTGCGCAAAACCCGTCTCACGGCAAAAAGCGCCAGGGCCCCGAACAGGCGTCGTTCGCCGTTGCCCTGCGCAGTACCATTGATCGCCGGCAGGCCGGAACGCCGCCTTCTGATCCGCATGCAGACCACAAAGACATGCGAAGCGGCAATATAAAGCATCAGGATCACGATTCAAAACAGGATGAAAAAACAAGCGATACCCTGACAGCGTACGAAATTCATTCTGTTTTCGGCTTTACCCAATCATCTGAAACAGCGGTAAGCACACAGCCAGACAATATGAACGCTTCGTCAGCGGAAGTTTCGTCTTCCGTGGAAGTTTCGTCAGCGGAAGTTTCGTCTTCCGTCGCATCAGATGCAAAGCTTGATACTCAGCAAGCCCTGGCCGGCAATGTCCCGGGCGGTGCCAGTGAAATCAGCGATAAGCCGCCGGCTGTTTCCGGCCGGCTGTCAGCGATTCAAA
This sequence comes from Clostridiales bacterium, assembly GCA_007135995.1. Taxonomy (GTDB): domain Bacteria; phylum Bacillota; class Clostridia; order Saccharofermentanales; family UBA5734; genus SLHU01. Next base: position 1,510 of record SLHU01000210.1, read on the forward strand.
ACAAAGACGCAGGCAAAGCCAGTCTTTTAACCGAAAGCACAAGCGGACGCGCGCTGGCAGAAGCGATTGCAGCAGATAAAAACAGAGTGCCTTCGCATCAGGAAACCGGCAGCCAGGCCTCACAAGCGGCTGTGGCCGCCCTGGAGGCCGCCGCTTTAAAAAACAAAGATACAGCGGCATCAGCCGCAGCGCCCATATCATCTTCCGGTCCAGATGCAGGGCAGCTAGTTATAGAAATGGAAAATACAGTAAAAGGCGGACAGCGCCCGGACGTGCCTCTCGCTGTGCGTCAGCGTTTTGGAGCAGCGGCGCACAGCGTCGCTGTAACAGCAGACGCATCGGCAGAAGAGCCGGCAAAGACAGCCGGCGGCCAGACGCAGCTTGATCAAAACATGGATGAAAACGGCCCGTTCGCGGCCGCTGCCGGGGACTCTTTCAGTACAGCTGCTCCCAGCCAGGTATCGATGCAAACAGATCCTGCGGCTGGTGATGGAGGATTGGCTTCAAACAGCGGCCAGAACCTGCCGGCAGCGGCAGCAACCGCACAGGCAGGCGGATTAAGCACAGCCGGGGATCCTGGCGGCAGCGAATCTGTCAGCGGACTCGACGCCGTCCATACGGTGTTTGGCAGTGACAGCCAGCAGCTGCAGCTGCCCGGACAGGCAGTTGCTTCTATGCTCCTGATGGTCCGCGGCGGCCAGCAGACCCTGCAGGTTCGCCTGCATCCAGACCATCTGGGCGAGCTTCAGATTAATCTGGCCAGAGGGGCTGACGGAGCACTTTCTGCCAGACTGACCGCCGATACAATGGCGGCATGTCAGCTGCTGGAGGCTAATTTACCGCAGCTGCAGCAGGCGTTGATGGAAAGACAAATTGTCTGCCGCGAGATTGAGGTGCAGTATCAGCAGCCAGAACAGCAGCCGGGATTTGAGCAGGCAGCCGGTGATCCAAACCGTCAGGGCAGTCCGGATGACTTTGACAGACAAAGTCAGGTGTCCGGGCAGACAACGCAAAACCCAGACAGGCCAGATGAGCGGGCAGATGCCGCCGGCAGCGAGTCCGGCCCGGTTCATATCCGTTCGCCCTATCAGCTTGACCACTTGGTCTGATCAAAAAACATGACCGGACGCCTGTATACACAGGCACTGGAAAGGAGCCCGATATGCCTATAGAATCTGTCAGTCAAAACATCCAGCAGGCACAGATGCCGAAGCGAAATGTGTCAAACGAACTGGATCGTGACGCGTTTATGAAAATACTGGTTGCTCAGCTTAAAAACCAGGATCCGCTTAATCCGATCGAAGATCAGGATTTTATCGCGCAGATGGCCCAGTTCAGTGTCCTTGAGCAGATTCAGTCGCTCAATGACGGCTTTAGTTTCAGCCAGGCAACCGGTCTGGTCGGCAAGCATGTGTACGCGGAGTTCAGCAATGAGAACGGCCAGATGCAGCGTGTCTTTGGCAAAGTAACCAGCGCGCTGAGCATTGGCGGCCAGCCATATCTGGAAGTCGACGGCTGGCATATCCCTTATACAAGTCAGATTGTTGTGTACAATCAAGATCCGAACGCATCTTCAGGGCAGATTCTGAATCCGGACCCGGACCCGTCAGCCGGCCTTGAAGAAACCGACGGTGTCAGCGGCCAGTCAGCCGCGTCAGCCGGCCTTGAAGAAACCGACGGTGTCAGCGGCCAGTCAGCCGCGTCAGCCAGTCTTGAAGGAACCTATAATATCAGCAGCCAATCAGAACAGGAAATAATCTGAAAAACAAGCAGGATGTATTGAATACAGCCATCCAGGCTGATGATCTCAATCAAAAACGAACAACCGCTTATGTGAAGGCAAACAGATCAGTAAACCCATCCAACAACGGCTTACAGGAGGTAACCGATGCTACGTTCACTTTATTCAGGCGTATCAGGACTCAGGAACCATCAGACGAAAATGGATGTGATTGGCAACAATATCGCGAATGTCAATACGATTGGCTATAAAGCGAGTCGTGCGGTATTTCAGGATATTTACAGTCAGACCATTCAGACCGCGACCGCACCCGATGCCGGCGGCGGCACCGGCGGCGTGAACCCGCAGCAGATTGGACTGGGCGTGAGTACAGCGTCCATTGATGTCATGCACACCAGAGGTGCTCCGGAATACACAGGCGCACCGCTCGACCTAAGCATTGACGGTGACGGGTTTTTCGTTGTATCGGAAGGCAATGCCGATTACTTTACCCGGGCCGGCAATTTCACCACCGACGCGTCAAATAACCTGATCAACAGCAATGGCCTGATTGTCCAGGGCTGGATGCCGGATGCGGACGGGAATATGGTTTTTGACGCTGACGGTAATATGAGACCGATGCAAAATCTTGTTTTGCCGCAAGATTTCTACGATATCAGTGTGACCAGAAACGGTGAGCTGGTTGGTATTAACCAAAACACACAGCAACGGGAAACGATTGCCCGCGTCGCGCTGGCCAACTTTAACAATCAAAGTGCTCTGAACAAGATGGGCAATAATTTGTACGACGTCAGCCAGAACAGCGGTCTGCCGATCATTGGTGCCCCCGGTACCGATGGAACAGCCGGGATCAACCCGTCTTCGCTCGAGATGTCAAATGTCGACCTGGCCAAGGAATTTACCGACATGATCACCACCCAGCGTGGTTTTCAGGCAAACTCAAGAATCATCACCACATCCGATCAGCTGCTGGAAGAACTCGTTAACCTGAAACGTTAGGGCTTTAGAAGGATAATCACCTGAATAAGGAGCAGCATATGATTTGTTTAAACCGGCTGAATCACAAAACCTTCTATCTTAACAGCGACTTGATCGAAATGGTTGAAGAAACGCCGGATACCCTGATTACGATGACCACCGGCAAAAAATTTATCGTTGAGGATTCAGCCGATGACGTATTGCAGAAAATAATTGACTTTCGCAACCAGTGCTTTCGCGATGTGCATGTGAAAATCAGGTACAAGGACAAGCGGGCATCGCTGACTTCAGATATAAAACCCTGTGAACCAGCGATCAGCGACCAAGCATATGATCACGATCACCAGCTGCCATGACGTTTGCCATCAGGTGAACGCCGCGGATACGATCAGAAATGAAGTGCATTTAAGACCGCGGCCGGATCGCTGCGCGTCTTAAATCCAGATGACAAAGAAAAGGATGCTGACATGAATTTATCAACCATAATCGGTATGGTCGCCGGAATGATATTTATTCTCACCGCCATCATACTTGGCGGTGATATTACCCGCTATGTTGAAATGCAGTCTTTTATGATTGTTATTGGCGGCACAGCGGCGGCTACGCTTGTCTCCTATTCATTTGATCAGCTGAAAGCCTTTTTTCCGATGCTGCGTGATGCTTTTGTCAAATCGGATATTAATCTGCGAACCGATCTGGATAAAATTATCAACCTGGCGAATACAGCACGCCGCGAAGGCCTGCTGGCGCTGGATGGTGAAAATCATGATGATCCTTTCCTGCAAAAAGGCATAGAACTGGTGGTGGACGGGACTGACCCCGAGCTGGTTAAAGATATTTTGGAAACTGAAATAGACCAGTCTTCGGAAAGTGACCAGCTGGCACAAAAAGTCCTTGCCAGCATGGCGCAGTTCGCACCTGCTTTTGGTATGGTTGGAACCTTGATTGGCCTGATCAACATGCTGATGTTCCTCACCGATACCGACTCGCTGGGTCCTCGTATGGCAACCGCCCTGCTGACGACTTTTTACGGTGTGCTGCTGGCCAATATGGTGGTCTTGCCGTTTGCGGCAAAACTAAAGACTGCCAGCGAACTGAAAGTGCTGCGCTATGAAATGATGCTGGAAGGGATTTTATCAATCCAGAATGGTGAAAATCCGCGGATGATCCGTGAGAAACTAAGTGTTTTCGCTGATAACCAGATGGGTGCACAGCCCGCTAACAGTAAAGATCAATCAGAACAGGATGAAGATTTAGAAGGAGTCGGCGAAAGTGCGCAAGAAGCAATCTCAGAATAAAGAACCTGAAAGCGGTAACTGGATGAACACCTACGGCGACCTGGTGACGCTGCTGCTTTGCTTTTTTGTGCTGCTGTTTTCGTTTTCTACCATAGACGCTGCCAAATGGGAAGCGCTGGTCAAATCCTTTTCAGGTGCTTCAGGTATTATCACTGAAGAAAGCCCCGGTGCCCTGAACTCGCTGAGCATGAGTGCGGCGCAGCGGCCAGAGCAGTTTGAGTGGCAGCAACCAACTGATCTACAGCCAGATCCTGACCCGCAGCCGCAGCAGCCGGTCACGCTGCCGCCGCAGCCAAGCCCGA
>SLHU01000193.1 GCA_007135995.1 Clostridiales bacterium
AGACGATGGGTATTTTGTATCCGAACTGCTCACGAAGCTGCTTTAACAAGGCCCCCTCCGGATCGGCCATATATTCAGTATGCATTGATCCGTGCAGGGCCAGGCAGATCCCGTCAACCGGCCAGGCCGATTTTATTTTTTCGATCATCGTCCGCGTCATCGTCTCAAACGCTTTTTGCTCAATCAGTCCGGAAGGAATTCCCCTGGCAAATAACGTGGGGACGATGTCTGCGTTTTGCTGCCTGAAATAGCTTAGCATGCCGCCGGCCAGCTTTTTCATCCAGTATGGATCTGCAAAGACTTGATCTTTTGCAATGTTAAAGTGGTTATATGGCGTTTTATGCGCTGTAAACGTGTTTGTTTCATGCATCAGGGATGCGACTGCGATTTTCATGTGTTCCTCTTTCCATGCGAAGTACTGCTTTTGCTATTATAGTGATGTCCTGCCTTCAGTTCTATCAATTTTACGGCATAAGATGTCATGTTTTTGCTATACTGTTGAAGAAACAGGTCGTCGTCTTCTTTTCTGTTCGATCGAAATGGCACGGACTGGCAAAAGCAAGTTCAAAGGGGCTTTGAAGCTGACGGCACTTGTAATAAGATAGATGCATAGATGAAACAGTATATAAATGGTCGTGCTCAGGCACCTGCGCAGACAACAAGGGACAGGAAGCTTGATTTGGATATGCTTGTTCAGATAGATTTTGTCGCAGCAGATGCAGCTGCAGACCATGCATGTAAGAGGAGGAAACAACCTTGAGAATCTGCCGACTTGGCCGCATTGCCTATGACGATGCGCTGAATTTACAGCTGAAGCTGGTAGCGCTGCGTCAGCAAGATCAGATTCAGGATACAATCCTGCTGCTGGAACATCCGCCCGTGATCACACTTGGGATGCGCGGCAAAATGGAGCACATATACCGTGAGCCGCAGCAACTGGCCGCAGACGGTGTGACGATACATAAAGTAGGCCGCGGCGGTGATGTGACGTACCACGGGCCCGGGCAGCTGGTGGTTTATCCGATTGTCAAGCTCTATCACCGACCGGGCGGCATTCGGGAGTTTATTGAAACACTTGAACAGGCGGTCATCAGCTGGCTTCAGGAGCGATACGGCTTAAACCCTTATACCGGCAACGGGAAATTGACCGGCATCTGGATTGATGACGCGAAAATCATGGCCGTAGGTCTGGCTGTGAAGCAAGGTGTGACAATGCATGGTCTTGCATTGAATTTAATAACAGATCTGACGCCTTTTAGCTGGATTAATCCCTGCGGGCTGATGAAGCCTGTTACATCACTGCATCTGCTGACAAAACAGCCTGTTGATTTCGGACAGGCGCAAACAGAACTGGGTAATCGAATAGCCGAAGGGCTGGGCGATGCTTTCGAATGGATTGAGCGATCAGATTTAGAGCATCAGGCGGGTCAGCTGCCCGGCGGCTGATGCAGAAGTTTTTCTGCTTGAGTTTATTGATAAGAGGTGACGACAGCAGGTGAGCCGGAAGTCTCATCCGGCCTGATCTGACTGGTGCGAGGAGTAACAGGGCATGAATGATCGAAATGAAAATAAGCCTTTTCAGCGTAAGCCTGCCTGGCTTAAGGCAAAGTCTGCTAATACAAGTATCAGCCATGAAGTCAAAAAGATACTGCGTGACTATCAGCTGCACACCGTCTGCGAAGAAGCCGGCTGTCCTAATTGCGGTGAGTGTTTCAGCCGTAAAACAGCCACCTTTCTGATTATGGGGTCGGTCTGCAGCCGAAACTGCCGCTTTTGTCAGGTTGCATCGGGCTGTCCGCAGCCGCTTGACGATGATGAACCGGCGCATATTGCCAAGGCCGTCGCTTTATTAGGCCTGCGGCATGTTGTGATCACATCGGTGACACGAGATGACCTGCCGGACGGGGGGGCAGCCCATTTTGCCAGGGTGATCCGGGCGATTCGCGCGCAGGCTGCGGCCGAGTTAAGCGGATTGCATGAGACCCCGGGCGCAGCGGATGATGATGATTGGCAGGCACCGGTCATAGAAGTTCTGATTCCGGATTTTCAAGGTCAGCTGGCAGCCTTAAAAACAGTGGTTGACGCGAGGCCTTCTATACTGAATCATAATATTGAAACCGTGCCGGCACTTTACGACACGGTCAGGCCGGAGGCAGATTACCAACGCTCTTTGCAGCTGCTGTCAAGGGTGAAGCAGATAAACCCGGATTTACTGACTAAATCGGGTCTGATGCTGGGACTGGGAGAGCAGCAGGAAGATGTGATTCAGACACTGAAGGATCTGCGGGCACATGCGTGTGATCTGCTGACGGTTGGCCAGTATCTTGCGCCTTCAAAAAATCATTTGCCGGTGCACGAGTATGTGCATCCTGATGTTTTTGCGATGATCGAAAAAGAAGCACTGGCTTTGGGCTTTCGGTCAGTCGCATCGGGTCCGCTGGTGCGCAGTTCCTATATGGCGGAACAGGTAGCGGGTGATCTTATAAAAAACTGTGATAAGTCAGCTGAAAACAGTGAGCGATAAACACATTAAAACGTAAAAACGTATGGGAGGTTCGAACAATGATCAAAAGAATCAAGGATATGCAGTCAGAACTAAAGGAAAACATGCGCGGCGGAAAAGGGACCATTGAGATTCAATCGATCTTTACACCAGAAGAGTTTAAAGGGAAATCACGCCTGATCGCGAAGATTAAAGTGAATCCGGGCTGTTCGATCGGCATGCACGAGCACGATGACGAAGAAGAAATCTATTATGTGATTCGCGGCGAAGCCACACTCACGGACAGTACGCTTGACAAAGAAGTGATCCTCAAGCCCGGTGACGCGTCCTTAACGCTGGGCGGTCAGAGTCATGCGATACGAAACGATGGTCAAGAGGTCCTTGAGTTTATCGCGATCATTCTTCTTTACTGATGTGCGGCCGGTATTATGTAGATCAGGAAGATGATCTTTCTGAGATACGGAAAATCCTGACAGAACTGAATAAAAAGTTTCAGGGACAGCAGATCCTGGATGAAATGAGAACCGGCGAGATCTTCCCGACGCATGTCGCACCGGTGCTGCAGGCGGCTCAGCGGGAAGCGGGGCAGTCTGTTTCTGAGCCGATCCTGGAAATCGCGCCGGCGTCCATGTCACCTGGTGTGTCATCCGGGTTGCTTGACGATGATCACCATGAGCCGCCGGAAACGCATCAGGATCGCAAAAACCAGAACAAAATCATTGTTCCAGGACTGATGCGCTGGGGTTTTGAAAGGCCGCACGGATCTGGGGTAGTGATCAATGCCAGAGCCGAAACGGCTGCTGAGAAACCTTTTTTCCGCCAGGCTTTTCAGTATGGCCGAATTCTGGTTCCGGCCAGTGCGTTTTTTGAGTGGCGAAAACTGGAGACAGAAGAAAACCTGCCTGGTCAAAACAAAGATGACGCTCAACTGACACTTGATTCACTTCAACGTCAGAAAGATGGTGCCGGATGGTCTGCTGAGAGGCCTTTGCCCGATTCTGGTTTGGATCAGGAGGATCCCGATCGTAAAATGACCCGTTCAGAGGGCACACTCGGCCGGCCGGTGCGCCGCTCTGCTTCCAGGCGTACTGCCAAGCAAAAAGTGAAGCTGAGTCTTCCTGATGAACCAGCCTTTTATATGGCAGGCCTTAGCAGGCCGGCCAACGATCGGGCCGGCTCGAGATTCGTTATTTTAACCACCGCAGCGACACCGTCAGTAGCCGCCATTCATGACCGCCAGCCGCTGATCTTACCCAGACGCTGGCTGCGCAGCTGGCTGCTGGATGACACCTTTGTCCGGGAGATGCTTTCATACGTGCTGGAAAAAAAGCTGCAGCTGCAGGATGTTTAGTGTGCAGCGTCACATAACTAGTGACATACGGCCGGATCATGATAGAATAAATGCTGTGAATTAAATCTGCTTGTGTGTGGTATGTGTATTGCTGCGCTGAGCATGATAATTAGACCCTGATCGGCAAAAACCTGTTGCGGCTGTGTGCGGCGACCTGGACATGATCATCAGCCGGAACAAAGGAGTGCTTTATGCCCTTGATGCCTTTATCCTTCATTGGTTGGAAGCTTCGCTTCAGACAGTTATTATCCCGCAATCGAAAAACATTGCTGGCTTTCGCGATTCCGGCATCGATCCTGCTCCTGGCATACATGCTGAGAGGCATCTATCCGATCGGCAATCGCAGCCTGTTGACCATTGATTTATTTCATCAGTACGCGCCTTTTCTGGCGGAGCTGCAGGCCAAGCTGCGGGGCGGCAGCAGTTTGTTTTATTCCTGGAGCGGCGGACTTGGCACTAATTTCTGGGCCTTGCTGGCCTATTATCTGGGGAGTCCGCTGAATGTGCTGACCATCTTTTTTCCTGCATCCTTTTTAACAGAAGCTGTGCTCATGCTGATCGTCTTGAAAATCGGTTTGTCAGGGGCCTGTTTTTATCTGTATCTTCGCGGCGTCTGGCATCAGGAAAATATACTGATGGTTGGCTTTTCGTCATTTTACGCTTTGTCATCTTATGCACTGGCGTACTCGTGGAATATTATGTGGCTAGACAGCCTTTATCTTTTGCCGCTGGTTATGCTGGGGATGGTTCGCCTGGTACGTGACCGGCGGTATCTGCTTTATGTGTTCAGTCTGGCGCTGGTGATCGCGGTTAACTACTACATCGCCTTTTTTGTCTGTGCCTTTACCTTGCTTTATTTTCCAATCTGCCTGTTTCAATACCAGACCCTGGCGCGTCCGGGACGTTTCTTTGCTGTTGTCGGGAAGTTTGCAGGTTTTTCGCTGCTGGGTGCCGGACTGGCTTCCTTTTTGCTGCTGCCGACGTATTTCTCACTGCGTCTCACTTCGGCTGCCGGAGATGCTTTCCCTTCGAGTCTGACACATTATTTTGACTTGTTTGATTATATTGGTCAGCATTTTTTGCTAGTACCGCCGACCATCCGCGGCGGCATGCCGAATCTTTACAGCAGTGTGTTAATGCTGGTACTGGTTCCGCTTTATTTTCTGGCGCGCTCTGTACCGCTTCGAATGAAATTTCTGCATGGCGGACTGATCCTTTTTCTGATGATCAGCTTCAATATAAATCATCTCAATTTTATCTGGCATGGCATGCATTTCCCAAATCAGCTCCCTTACAGAAATTCATTTGTGTATATCTTCTTGATCCTCAGCATGAGCTATCCGGCGCTGAAAAGCCTTCGTGAGTTCAGCGGCAAACAAATTGGCTTGATCTGCTGCGGGCTTTCGGTACTTGTATTGCTGGGTGAAAAGCTTTTTGAAGAGCCGCTGCCCATACAGTCAATCTACCTGACGATCATATTCCTCGCGATCTACGCGGGTGTTCTGACTGTCAATAAAATTCACCGCATGCACCCTCAGGACTGGGCGACGGCCATCTTTTTCGTGATGATCGCGGAACTGCTGATCCACACCATCGTGACGGTCCATGTGATTGATACAACTGAACACTATTCAAACCGGGATGGCTATCTGGCCGGATCTGTGCCCGCACATATCAGACGTGAAATCGGTGCGCTGGAAGCAGAGCATGACCAGGAGGATTTTTTCAGGATTGAGGTATTTCCTCCAAGAACAACCAATGATCCCTACCTTTACCAGTATCGCGGCTTATCTATTTTCTCGTCAACCATGCCAACCAATCCTGTTTCGGTTTTCCAGAATCTGGGCTATCACAGTAATGGGATCAACAGCTATAAATATGAAGGATCTAACCTATTGCTCGACTCACTGTTTGGCATTCGGTACCTGATCCGAAGATCAGAATC
>SLHU01000027.1 GCA_007135995.1 Clostridiales bacterium
TCTTATTCAGATCATCATACCAGGCAGGATCAAACTGATAGCTTCCAGCATCCGCATAGTACGCATTCAATGCTTCACGGTAGGCTTTCACAACAGTGGCAGTATAGAAACTGCTCTTTGTTCGTCCCTCAATTTTAAAACTGCCGATACCTGCATCGATCAGCTCAGGCAGATGCTCAATCATACACAAATCCCTGGAACTCAGCAGATAACTGCCTTGCTGGTCTTGTTCAAGAAGCAGCGGATGATCCTGATGCTGTGCTTCAGTCAGCTGCCACGACCAGCGGCAGGGCTGTGCACATTCGCCGTGGTTCGCGTCGCGACCTGTCAGCAGGTTTGACAGCAGACAGCGTCCTGACCAGGCCATACACATGGCGCCATGAACAAAGACCTCAAGCTCCAGATCATCAGGAATGTCTGATCGGATTGTTCTTATTTCCCTGATACTGAGCTCCCGCGCGAGAATGATCCGCCTTACACCTTGTTCATACCAGAATCGGCAGGTTTCGGCATTCGTTACACTTGCCTGGGTGCTGATATGCAGCGGCACGTCCGGACACAGGCGACGTGCCATAGACAAAACGCCCGGGTCAGCAACAATAAGGCCATCGGGCTTTATCTGATTCATCGCACGCAGATGTGTTTCAAGTTCAGGCAAATCAGATTGTCTGGCGAAAAGATTAACTGCCAGATAAGCCTTTACCTGATATCTTTTCGCGTATGCAACTGCCTGCTGCAGCTGCTGCAGCTCAAAGCTGGCAGCTTGTGTTCGCAAACTTAAGGAACCGCTGCCCATATAAACAGCATCAGCGCCATACAAAATGGCGGTCTCGAGCTTCTCTTGTGAGCCAGCTGGCGCGAGAAGTTCAACTTTTTTTATTTTGCTCATTATGGTTCTTCTTTCAGTTTAATTGGTGACAGCGCTCATTCTGGCTTTATTCCAGCGCTTCGAAATATGCATCAATATTACGCTGATGCTGTTCAAAGTCTCTGGCAAAATCTGTTCCGCCGTCTATGTTTGCGGAGAAGAAATAATACTGGTGATTTTCAGGATAAAGCGCGGCCAGTATGGCTGCCCGGCCGGGAGAATTGATCGGCCCCGGCGGCAACCCCGAATGAAAGTATGTGTTGTAGGGATTGTCACTGAACTGTTCCAGCTGAGCTGTGCTCAGCCACATCACCGGTTCCAGTCCGTTTTCTTTGCGAATATAATTGATCGTCGGATCAGCACTCATGGTCCAGCCTTCATCATTCAATCGGTTCATATAAACGCCGGCCACCATGCGCATCTCAATTTCATCACTCGTTTCAGCCTGAACGATAGACGCGAGTGTGATCACTTCATCCATGGTCATGCCCAGCTGCTCAGCACGTTCATAATACAGTCCGCCTGACTGTCCAAGCCTGAACTCTGTATTGTTGAGAAACGTACGGATAATCGTTTCTTCATCTGTATTCAGGTCAAAATCATAGGTGTCTGGAAACAAATACCCCTGCAGGATCCATTCGCGCCCTTCACGAATCTGAATTTGTCTGACAAAATCATAATCTATAAAACGCTGCGGGTTTTGAACCAGCCGATCTAATATTTCTTCATCGAAATTGAGCTGTGCGTCCTGCAGCCGCTGCTTGATCTCACGATATGTCAGGCCCTCCGGAAACGTGACGCGGACCGACTGAGGTTTTTGAACCAGGCTGTACATAATCTCATCATATGTCATTGACTTAAACAAAAAATGGGTGCCGGCCATATAAGCACCGTCAAAACCATTAAACCTGGACAGAATCGAAAAAACGAAAGGATTGCTGATCATGTCCTGCTCATATAAACTTTCAGCGATCGCCTGTGTATCAGCTCCGCGCGGAATAAAGAGTTCAATGATTTCCTCTTCAGGCAAAAACCCCCGGTCATCATAAGGCGCGGCAAAGGAGAGGCCCTGATCAATCAGGTATTCCGGCAAGCCTGCAGTATCAAGCTCAAACGGAATCGTCAGCCGATAATGCAGCACATCCAGCGGGACTTCCCGCTCCGCAAGATACGCTGATACGGAGCGCATGTCAGTTTCAGGCGGCACTTTGAGATCGACAATAATGTCTTCAGGTACATAACCGGTCTCACCATAGAGCGTATCATAATAATCAAAGCGTTCATTCTGCGACATGACATAGGTAAATCCGAAATAAAATCCGGCCGCGGAGACAGCCAGCAAGATGAAGAGCACCAGAACAATGGTGATGGTACGTGTAATACTTTTGGCAATCATATAGCATCCTCCCGATCCAGACGGGCAGCACTTAACCAGATTCGTCACCTGTGAGGTTTGACTGGCTTCTTTGTCCGGGTGTCTTGTTTGTCAGGCGCGCGATTTCTGCCTGGCTCTTTGATCCGCATTGAGAATCCGCTTGCGCAGCCGGATGGATTTAGGTGTAATTTCTATCAGTTCATCATCATCAACAAACTCAAGATGCTGTTCCAGACTAAGGATATTCGGCGGTACCAGTCTGAGCGCGTCATCTGACCCGGAAGCACGAATATTTGTCACATGCTTCTTCTTACAGACATTAACGACGATGTCTTCATTTTTCGGTGATTTGCCTACGATCATACCGGCATAAACCGGTGTTCCTGCACCGATCATAAGCTGACCGCGTTCCTGCGCATGGTAAAGACCGTACGCCACTGCTTCACCTGTTTCCCAGGCGACAAGCACACCGTGTTTTCGCGTTTCGATTTCTCCTTTATAAGGCTCAAAACCACTAATAACGCTGTTCATTATACCATTGCCCTTTGTATCGGTCAAAAACTCAGAACGATAGCCGATCAGACCTCGGGACGGAATTGTGAACTCCAGTCTCGAATAGCCCTTTTCCGGCGGCAGCATATTGATCAGCTCTGCACGGCGGCGACCCATTTTCTCAATCACAACGCCTACAAAATTCTCCGGCACATCAATCAGAACCAGTTCCACGGGTTCTACTTGAACACCATCTGCTTCTTTGATAATAACGCGAGGCTTTGATACTTGACATTCATAGCCTTCCCGCCGCATTGTCTCAATCAGAATCGACAGATGCAGCTCACCGCGGCCTTTGACAATAAATGACTCGGTTGTATCTGTTTCTTCCAGGCGCATCGACACATTCGTCTCCATTTCACGGAAAAGACGCTCCCTCAGCTGCCGGGATGTCACAAACTTACCTTCTTTGCCTGCAAAAGGACTGTCATTCACGCTGAAGGTCATCGCGATTGTCGGCTCATCTATATTTACGAATGGAAGTGGTTCGGGATGGTTCAGACTGCAGATCGTATCGCCAATATTAATTTCAGGGATACCGGCCAGACAGACAATCTCTCCGAGCGAAGCAGTCTCAGTTTCAACTCTGCTAAGGCCTTCATAACGAAACAGCTTGACTACTTTTGATTGTTTTTGAGACTGATCATCAAATCCGCAGACGATGACTTGCTGTGCTTTGCTGACGGTACCCCTCTCAATCCGGCCAATGGCAATGCGCCCAATGTAGTTGTCATAGTCAATATTCGACACGAGTATCTGCAAAGGCGCGGTTTCGTCTCCAACAGGGCAGGGGATGGTTTCGCGTATCGCTTCAAACACGGGTCTGAAGCTATAGCGTTCCGCTGCCTGAGGAAGGTTTGCCAACAGCTCTGATGCGTCTTTCGCGGCATAGCCATCTCTGGCTGACGCGAATAGCACGGGAAAGTCCAACTGGTCATCGTCAGCACCCAGCTCAATGAAAAGCTCCAGTACCATGTCTTCTACTTCAGCCGGGCGGGCATCTGGCCGGTCAATTTTATTAATCAGGACGATTGGCTTCAGACCCATGTCAAGCGCTTTGCGAAGAACAAAGCGTGTCTGCGGCATCGGCCCGTCATAAGCGTCCACAACCAGCATAACACCATCTACCATTTTCAGAACGCGCTCAACCTCACCGCCGAAATCAGCATGGCCAGGTGTGTCAACGATATTAATCCGTAATTCTTCAAATATCACAGCTGTATTTTTTGATAAAATCGTGATGCCTCTTTCTCGTTCAAGATCGTTAGAGTCCATCACCTGATCAACAATTTGTTCGTTGTCCCGAAAGGTTCCGCTTTGGTGCAGCAAAGCATCCACAACGGTTGTCTTGCCGTGATCAACGTGGGCAATTATAGCGATATTCCTCAGGGTTTCCATTTTTCTAGTCACGAAATAATCTTCCTTCCTGTCCTGTTCCATTCATGTTCCTTACGATGATTGATATGCTTTATTTACGGTGATTGATCTTTATTCTTTGGCCGCAGCAGGAACCAGACCGGGTTGCCTTTGAATCCAAAGCTCTTGCGCAGCTGATTTTCAAGATAACGTTCATATGAGAAATGCATCAGATCACGGTCATTAATGAACAGCGCAATCTGCGGCGGACTGACTCCCACTTGAGTTGCGTAATAAATACGCAGATGACGCCCTTTGTCCTGAGGCGTCGGCACCATGGCGACTGCGTCACTAATCACATCATTCAGCAGACCTGTTGTCAGCCTTTTTTTCGATTGTTCATACACTTCATTGATCAGCTTAAATAAGCCGCTGATCCGCTGTCCGGTTTTCGCTGAAACAAAAACAATCGGCGCATAAAGCATATATGCGAATTTTCCCTTAACATCACGGCTGAAGTGCTCCAGCGTTCCTGTTTCCTTGTCAATCAGATCCCACTTATTGACAACAAGTATCGACGCTTTGCCGCTGTTGTGGGCATATCCGGCAACTTTCGTGTCTTGTTCAGTCACACCTTTTTCGGCATCAATCATAATCAGACAGACAGATGAGCGGTCGATGGCTGCCAGCGAGCGAATCATACTGTATTTTTCAACACTATCTTCTATACGGCTTTTTTTTCTCAGCCCGGCAGTATCAATCAGTGTGTAATGGCCATACTGATTATCAAGATCAGAATCAACCGCGTCTCTGGTTGTTCCCGGCTGTTCTGAGACAATGGTCCGGTCTTCTCCCAGCATGCGGTTGATAATCGATGATTTACCAGCGTTGGGCCTGCCGATCACAGCAATTCTGATCCGTTCATCAGACTCTTCCTCACTTTTTTCAGGTGGAAAATGTGAATGAATCACGTCAAGCAGTTCGCCGAAGCCAAGCCGGTGCGCCGCGGAAACAGCATATATCTCACCAAGGCCAAGATTATAAAACTCATATACTTCAGGCGGCAAATGACCTGGCTGATCAGCTTTATTGACAGTCAGCACTACTGGCTTTCCGGATTTTCTGAGCAAAGCCGCGATATCCTGATCATCGGCTGTCATGCCGGTTTTCATATCAACCAGAAAGACAATGACATCAGCCGTTTCAACAGCGATGTAAGCCTGGTCGCGCATTTGGCGCAAAATAGAGTCATTCGTATTTGGTTCTATGCCACCCGTATCTACAATAGAAAAACGTCTGCCGCGCCAGTCAGATTCAGCATAAACACGGTCACGGGTCACACCGGGCATGTCATCTACAATCGAGATGCGTTCACCGGCAAGTACATTAAAAAACGTTGATTTTCCGACATTCGGTCTGCCAATAACGGCTACAATTGGTTTACTCATGGTCTGATTCTCCTTTAGCATCGGCTGCGATGAAATCGTCGCCGGCATGAAAGCCGGGGCATCTGCCGGCCAGACGGCAGATGCTGTCAACCAGTCCGCTGCCATCTGCCTCGCAAATTTCAACAGGCACCTTCAGCCTCCGGCTGATATCGCTGACCGCCAGGTCATCAAGCA
>SLHU01000327.1 GCA_007135995.1 Clostridiales bacterium
ATTTTACTTTTCAGCAATGTATCTGCATTCTGTAAAATAGTAACACTTTGAGCACCTTAAAGATACAGCACCTCTTCCGAAAGCGTACCACGTACCGGAGCGGAAGCCGCACCGGAGCGGAAGCCGCAAAAGGAATGAGACAGTCACAGGCCGAATATTGCTGATATATCTTTTTGAGGAATAGATCGTTTGCTTCTTTTACCGGCATTCTTGAGCATGCTTTCCAATTTTTTGTCCATTGTTTTTCTAACCAGCTCCTGCCCGTTCAGGTCTCTGAGCTCAAAAAACAGCATCGGGTTTTGATCTAATCTGGAGCCAATGCCATATAATACAGCAGCTACGTGCTTGCACATACTTGCCCAGTCGGGGCAGCTGCAGCCAAATTGAATTTCCTTAGGTGAAGGGAACAGCCCATATTGTCTGTCTGTAAAAAGAATTTCCAGTTCTTTTGGAAATCTGCCTTCGACGAGCTGCTCAAGTGAATCGATACTGTTATTGCATAATGAAATCATCTGTTCTTGCTTATTTTTGCTTAAAGTATCGATAATAACGTGGACAGTATAGATTTTCGAGCCACTTCCCATAACCATGGCGGCTATTTGCCCTTTGCTTATTCTCAGATCCAGCACCGTATTACTGCGCACATAGCTTTTTCCGCGGCCAGTACGATTCGAATAGTCGGCATAGCTTTCCAGGTTCAAATTCCATGCTTTGCCCCACCAGTTTTTCGCCAGGGTTCTGCCCTCAATCAAAACCGGTTCAATATCAGGGCTTTTCTTTTTCAGCTTTATCAGTGCTTTGGCAGCTTTTGCTTTCTTTTCGGCAGCCGTTTCTTGTCTGTGGTAACCGTAATAACTCATGAGCTTTCACCACCTAATGCGAATATCTCCATCAGCTGTTCGTTGCTAAATTCCGTGATCCATTGTTCGCCGCCAGAGCTTAAGATGTCACCAGATAATTTCTGTTTATCTTGAATGATGGCATCGATTTTTTCTTCGATCGTGCCTTTTGTGACAAATTTATGTACCATCACATTTTTTGTTTGACCAATTCGAAAGGCGCGGTCCGTCGCCTGGTTTTCAACCGCCGGAAAAACACCCTGCCAACCACATTGATGTTTGAACTGTGCTCGGCAAAAAATCTAGTGACGCTGCCATCATATGCTTTGATTTCTGTCCGGAAAACATCAACCAGCGTTTGCCATAATGATTGCAGCCAGTGATCATCAACATGTTCCATACCAATCACAAAAGGCAGTACTTCCTTGAAGCTGCTGATCTCCTCATCAATCAAGCCAATCAGTAACGGGTTCCATCATGGACAAAGCTTTTTGATCCATGTGCCATGCCATCAGATGCCTGTCACAGGCTGCGCCGGCGGCAATCCTCTGGGATCTTCGTTTTGGGGCACCACATCCGCTGTATGCATGTACCACGCCAGCATACGTGTTTCCATATCTGTCCGTATCGGTGCATACGCCGGCTGATCATAAAAATTATTGAGTTCCCGGGGATCCTTTTTTAAATCATAAAGCTCACTGACACCAGCCGTACGCCGGATCAGCTTATAGTCCATTGTCCGCATCATCGCTGCCCTGCATACGCTTTCAGGATGTTCCTGCTGCTGCAGTCCTTTAGGCCAATATATATGTGCCGTATCACGGGGGATGTCATAGTCGCTCCATCGGCCTTCAAAGCAGTGTGTTTCATGCAGATCGTATCCGCCTTCAGCAAACACGGCTCTGTCCGGCTGACCCGGCTGGCCTTTCAGCTGCGAAACCAGCGACATTGCAAAATGGCTGTGTCCGGCTTTGATCCCTTCCATATCCAGAACCGTCGCCATGATATCAAACAATGCCACAGGCTCTTCAACAACATGCCCGGCCGTATTACCAGGCGCACGAATCAAAAGCGGCACTCTTGTCAGCGTATCATCCAGCCCGCTGGGCCATTTCTCAACCAGACCAAAGTCACCAGCCCAATCGCCGTGATCAGAAGAAACAATTAAAGTCGTGTCGTCAGAAAGCCCTGTCTCGTCCAGCACTTTTAAAAGCTGACCTAGAATCCAGTCCATATAGCTGTTCATCCCGAGGTATATCGCCTGAATCTTCTCTAAAAATCCATCGGGCAGTTCATCCACCCGCCTGTATTGCTGAATCAGCTTGAAAAAATCAGGTTTTCTGGAGAGCTCAGCGGGACGCAGCGCAGGAATATCCTGCGGATCGTACATATCGTGATACGGCTGAGGCGCTGCATAGGGGGCATGGGGCAGTGACAAAGGAAGGTAAAGCAAAAACGGCTTATCGTCCTTTTGCCGGGAGCGCAGGAAATCGATGCCGCCCTGGACATTTCTCATATCGCCAGTCTCTTCGGGTGTTCCGGGAAACGGCTCATAGCGGAAACTATAGTATCGCGGATCGTTTTTATCATATGGATTAGGCCCTGCGTGACCGCCCTCTTTATGATCATAATGATCGACACACTGCGTAAAACTCTCTTTTGCATACAGATCATTCTTGCCATACCACTCAATATGGAAACCCGCTTCTTTTAAATATTTAAACAAACTGGGCTCATGGGGCCTGAGCAAATGCCATAATGTACGATGTCCGGAAACATGAGGATACCAGCCCGTCATCGCGCTGCATCGGGAAGGTGAGCATACCGTATGCTGGACATGGCACTGCTCAAACTTGACACCTTCCTTCGCGATCCGGTCATAATTCGGCATCTGCACAAGAGGATGTCCGTAACAGGATACACTTTCTGCCCGCATTTCATCCGCCATAAACAAAATATAATTCATAGCACACTCCCTCATTCTTTTTTTCTGTATTCATTATACTGCATTAGCGTAAAAATACAGACCGAATAATGCTAAACCGCAAAACACAGGCCGATTCACAAAAAACAGACAACCGGCATTCATCCGGGCTGACTGAAAGGCAAAGTAAATGTATAATGAGCAAGAATACCTGCCCTGACTGCGAGGTGAAAAATGACGAACAGCATTCGACTCGTTCATACAGCCGACATTCATCTGGGGACACCCTTTTCAGCACTGCCGGAACTGGCAGCCATGCTGCAGCAAGAACAGCTGCAGCTCTTCATGAATATGATCGATCACTGCCGGCAGACAGACGCTGATATACTTTTAATCGCCGGAGATATGTTTGAACAGGCCATCCCCGATCCGTCTCTGACTGGCGCTGTTTCGGAAGCGTTCCGTCTTCTCTCAAAGACAAGAATCTTTATAGCGCCGGGCAACCATGACCCTGTTTTTCCTGATTCACCCTGGCTAAAGAACAGCTGGCCGGACAATGTGCATGTTTTTCGCACCGGACTTGAGAAAGCAGCGCTCGATGACCTGAAAACATGCGTCTATGGCGCGGCATTTTGCAGCACCGCGGCTGTAAAGCCGCTGACTGGTCATCAAACACCAGATTTGGACGCGACGAAAATAAACATTTTGCTCCTGCACGGAGACCTGGTCGGACCAGGGCAGACCAGTGTCTATAACCCGGTTGATAAAGGCTGGCTGCAGCATTCAGGCTTTGACTATGTTGCATTAGGCCATGTCCATAAAGGGCATGACATCCCGGAAAGGATGCCGCAGAGCGATACGCTGTTTGCCTACAGCGGCTGCCCAGCCGGACGAGGCTTCGATGAGGCAGGTAAAAGAGGTATTATCAGCGGCAGCCTGATCAGGGTTGAGCAGCCGGGTCTTTCCGGACGCGGCTTTCGGGTTGATCACAATCTGTGTCAGACCAGCTTGCCCGGCAGACAGTATAAGCTGCTCGATATTGATATCAGCGGCTGTCAGAACCACGATGATATCTATCTGGCGGTCAGAGATGGCATCCGGCATTCAGGCGCCGCCTGGCAGCAGGATCTGTTCAAGATCATTTTGTCCGGCGCGATTGACGACAATCTGCAGCCTTCACCGGCGCTGCTGCAAAGCCGCCTGGCGCCAGATGTTTTCTTTTGTAAAATAACGGACAGGACAACCCGGGCATACAACCTGACAGCCCTGTCCGGCGAGCACTCGCTGATGGGTGCTTTTGTTCGCAGGGTACTGGGCCAGGATGAGCCTGACTGGAGCAAACTGAGTGCAGAGAAGATCCAGATGCTGCAAAGCGGCCTTCAGGCATTTGAAGGAGAGGTGCTTTATCGTGAAGCTGATTGAAATCAATGTCGGTCATTTTGGTCGGCTCAGTGAGATGCAGCTGAATTTAAAAGAAGGATTCCACCTGATTTATGGTGCCAATGAGAAAGGTAAAAGTACCCTGATGGCTTTTATCAGGGCGATGCTTTACGGCCTTGCCGGCAGCAGACGCCAGCTCATCGAAAATGACCGCCGCCGCTACATGCCGTGGGACGGCAGTAAAATGGGCGGTTATCTTATTTTGGAAAATAATGGCAGCCGGTATCGGCTGGAAAGGCGCTTTGGCCAGACAAAAGCAGGCGACCATACAGAGCTGATGGACGATATCAGCGGCAGGTCCATTACCCTGGCCAGCAGCGATGAGCCCGGTCTCAAGCTGCTCAACCTGACAGAAAATGAATTTATCAACACGGTTTTTGTCAGCCAGCTAAGCAGCACCATCGGTACGTCTGAAGACCTGCTTGGCCGGCTGAGCAATCTGGCCGGCAGCGGTGATATGAGAGTATCACAACTGGAAGTTGATAATCGATTGAAAAAGGCGCAGGTTGATCTTGTGGCGGCCCGGGGGCAGGGAGGCAGACTCAATGAGGCGCGCAGCCTGCTGCTGCAGCTGCAGGAAGAAAGAGAATCGGCGGTTCGGGAAGCACTGCTGCAGGAAGAAAGGCTGGGCCGGCTGGAGGAGATGAAAACCCAGCTGCGCCAGAAAGAAGAAGCGCGGCTGGCATTAGCTGATGAGGCAAGATGGCAGGACGAGCTTGATTTTCTGGAAAAATACGGACAGATGTGCCAGCGCCAGCGCCAGCTGGCAACAGAAAAGGAAAAACTGCGCCTGGTTGACAATCAACTAAAAAATGGTGATTTTAAGGCGACAAGAGACTTTTTAAAACAGGGACTGCAGCTGGAGCAGGCATGGCAGAACGCAAAAGCCCAGATCATGCAGGCAAGACAGCAGACAGAAAGAAGCCGGCAGATGATTGAAGACCTGAACCAGCGGCTGCAAAAATATGGTCCGGTGCTGGGAATCGAACACAGCCAGCTGAAAAAACTACAGCAGCTTCTGGCAGAACAGCGCCGGGAAGCTGAAAAAAGAAGTCATCAACTTGGGTTAATGGAGGCTGAAAAGAACCGTCAGAGAGAAAAAGATAATACCCAGGCGATGACCTTCGCTGCAGAAAATGTATCAGATGCCCGGCAAAGGCTGCAGAATATTGAAAACGACGTTAAGACAGTCATCAGGGATCTTGAGCACCTCGATGAGCAGTCAAGAAGAATCGAGACAGAATATGAGAGGATCACTGAAGATAGCCTGCGTGACGTCGCCGGCCTGAAAGAAGATCAGCAGGCAGCTGAAAAAGACCTGAGCGACCTCTTGAGTCAGATCAGACATCTTCAGAGCGGCAGGGATGCGTCAGAAAAAAAACTGGCCGCGCTCAAGCAAAATCTGCGGTCGCGACGTTCAGAAAAACCGAAGACCAGCCATTTAAGTTGTTATTTGTGCCGGAAATAAATGAGCAATTGGAGCCCAATCAATACAAAAGTGAGCTAACCACCATTTGCGGGTATCTGTACATTCAAGATTTATTGTTAAA
>SLHU01000165.1 GCA_007135995.1 Clostridiales bacterium
GTACCAGTAGGAGGTTGACGATATGCATACAACACATCAGGCTCAAAATCAACAGCTGATTCGATCACGTGAAGACTTAATCAGCATGAGCAGGCAATATCAGGACATGGAGCAAAGTCACCAATATCTAGTGCAGATCTGCGCCGGCGCCGGCTGCATATCCTGTGACTGTCTGGCGCTGCATCAGGCTTTGCTGGATACGGTCAAAACACTGGAGATCGAAGACAGGATTCTGATCAAACTGACCGGATGTATGGGTAACTGTGATGTAGGCCCTGCGATGATTATCCGGCCAGGTGGTATTTTCTATTGCCATCTGGAACCCGAAGATATTCCGATTATTGCGGAACAGCATCTGCTTAACAATCAGATTGCCGAGCAGTTCTGCTTAATGGATCAGAAAACCGGAGAAAGAATTCTGCATCTGGACGATATCAGCTTTTTCAACAGACAGCAGAAAATAGTGCTGAAAAACTGCGGCAAAGTTGATTATTCAAGCATAGAAGAGTATGTCGCCAGTTCAGGGTTTCAGGCACTTGAAAAAGCGCTCTGCCAGATGACTGCGGAAGACGTTATCGGTCAGGTCAAGCTGTCTGGTCTTCGCGGCCGCGGTGGCGGCGGCTTTTCAACCGGTCTTAAATGGGCGCTGGCCGCACGTGCTGAAAGCGATCAGAAATATATCATATGCAACGCTGATGAAGGAGATCCGGGCGCCTTTATGGACCGCAGTCTGCTTGAAGGAGATCCTTTTGCAGTGATTGAAGGTATGGTGATCGGCGGCTACGCGATAGGTGCTTCGAAAGGATTTGTATACGTAAGGGCAGAATATCCGCTTGCGATTGAGCGCCTGGAAAGCGCGATTCAAAAAGCGCGTGCCAGTGGTCTTCTGGGACAAGATATCTTTGGCAGCGGATTTTCATTTGATCTTCAGATTCGTATTGGTGCGGGTGCATTTGTTTGCGGAGAGGAAACCGCGCTGATGAATTCGGTGGAGGGCAAACGGGGCGAGCCAAGGCCAAAACCGCCATTCCCATCTGAAAAAGGCCTGTTTAACAAACCAACTGTGATCAACAATGTAGAAACCTTTGGCAATATACCGGCGATCATCAGGCGGGGCGGAGAATGGTTCTCAAAAATAGGAACAGAAGGAAGCAGCGGAACCAAAGTGTTTGCGCTGGCAGGTGACGTGAATAATACCGGGATTATTGAAGTGCCCATGGGTATTACGCTGGGCGAAATAATCTTTGATATCGGCGGCGGCGTGCCAGGCGGTAAAAAATTCAAGGTGGCTCAGACCGGCGGACCTTCTGGGGGCTGCCTGACTGCTGAGCACCTGAATACACCGATCGATTACCAGTCACTTGTCAATCTTGGCGCGATTATGGGCTCCGGCGGTCTGATCTGTATGGATGAAGAAACATGCATGGTGGATGTTGCCCGTTTCTTTATGGAGTTTGTACAGGATGAATCCTGCGGAAAATGCGCCGCATGCCGGCTGGGCACACGGCGTATGCTGGAGATTCTGGAACGTATTACCATGGGCGAAGGAAAAGAAGGGGACGTAGAGCAGCTGATTGAAATTGGCGAAGCTGTCAAGGACACAGCGCTTTGCGGACTGGGTCAGACAGCACCCAACCCGGTCCTCAGTACGATCAAGTATTTCCGTGACGAATATGATGAGCATATCCGCCAGCATTACTGCCGTGCGGGTGTCTGTGCAGATCTGTTTGTTTCGCCTTGCGAAAATGCCTGTCCGGCTGGGGTCAACGTTCCCGGTTATATCGCTCTGATCGCTGCTGGCCGGCCGCTGGATGCGTATCGGCTGATCCGGCAGGAAAATCCATTTACAGCCATCTGCGGGCGTGTCTGTACGCATCCGTGCGAAGCAAGCTGCCGCAGAGCACAGCTGGATGAACCCCTGGCGATCGCAGATCTGAAGCGCTATGCAGCAGATACCGCGATGCGGCACGATAAACCGTTTACTGAAGTTGTCTTTCCAAAGAAAAATGAATCGGTTGGTATTATTGGTGCCGGTCCGTCAGGTATGACCTGTGCCTACTATCTTGCCAAACTTGGCTATCAGGTTGTTGTGTATGAAATGCAGCCTGTAGCCGGAGGCATGCTGGGTTATGGCATACCTGAATATCGGCTGCCGAAAAATGTTCTGGACTGGGAAATCAAATCAATGTGCGATGCCGGTATCAAGGTACGTCTTAATACTGAAGTTGGCAAAGACATCAGTTTTGAACAACTGAAGGAGAAGCATCAGGCTGTTTATATCTCGACCGGAACCCAGCACTCGAGAAAGATCGGAATAGAAGGTGAAGACCTTGCCGGTGTTTATCACGGGCTTGACTTCCTCAGAGATATTAACCTTGGCAAGGATGTGAACGTAAAAGGGGTTGTTGCAGTCATCGGCGGCGGCAGCACCGCAATGGACGCGGCCAGGGTAGCGCTGCGCAAGGGTGCCAGCGAGGTGCATGTATTTTACCGCCGCAGTATTGAGGATATGCCTGCAGATCATCGCGAAATAGAAGAAGCAATAGAAGAAGGCATTATTATTCACGAACTGATCTCGCCGGTCCAGATGACAGGTGGGCATAAAGTTGAAAAAATTGTATGTCAGAAAATGGAGTTAAGGGGTTTTGACAGCAGCGGGCGAAGAACACCTGTCAGACGTGAGGGTGAGATGGTGGAGTTTTACGTTGACATGGTGATTCCGGCCGTCAGCCAGTATTCTGATCTGCCTTTTGTCCAGCCTGACGAAGTTGAGATGACCAGCTGGGGAACGTTTATTGTAGATGCGGAATCGCAGCATACAACAATGGACAAGGTTTTTGCCGGCGGTGATGTTGTCAGAGGCGCGGACGTAGTGATCACAGCGATTGCAGACGGAAAACGTGCTGCCAGGTCAATTGATCGTTTTCTGGGAGGCAGCGGTGAGCTGAACAAAGGTGAAGTAATCGATATTCCACCTGCTGTTGATGAAGATGAGCTGGTTGAGCATGAACGATTTGATATGGAATGCCTTGATCCGGATACGCGCAGCCACTGTTTTGATGAAGTATCCAAAGGATTTCATAAACTCAACGCGATTGCTGAAGCCATGCGCTGCCTGCGATGCGACCGGCGCTGAGAAAGGAGTACTGACATGCAACTGATGATAAACGGACAACCGTATGCGGCAGAAAAGGGTGAAACCATTCTTGAAGTGGCATCACGAAATCACATAAAAATCCCAACGCTTTGTTATTTGAAGGATATGCATCAAATGGGTGCCTGCCGCGTGTGCGTGGTTGAAGTAGAGGGAAATAAAAACCTCATGGCATCTTGTGTAACACCCGCAGCTGATGGCATGAATATAAAAACAAGCAGTCCCAGGGTGCGAAAGGCCAGAAAAATTCTTTATGAACTTATGCTGTCTGATCATCCTGCTGAGTGTCTGCAATGTGATCGGAACCAGCAGTGTGAGTTTCAGTCTCTTGGTGAGCTTTTGCGCGTTGACACCTCTCGGTTTAAGGGGATACGATCTAAAGACGATGTGGATCAGACGAGCCCGTCTATTGTCCGGGATGCAAATAAATGCATATTATGCCGGCGCTGTGTCAGCATGTGTAATGAGGTTCAGGGCGTAGGTGTGCTGCAGGCACAAAACAGAGGATTCTCAACTGAAATCAGTCCGGGGGAGGATTTAAGGCTCGGGACAGTTTCCTGTGCCTATTGCGGCCAATGTACAACTGTGTGTCCGGTTAACGCGCTGCATGAAGCAGACGCTGTTGAGTCTGTCTGGCAGGCACTTGCAGATCCCGACAATCACGTGGTTGTTCAGACGGCGCCCGCGATCAGGGCTGCACTCGGTGAGATGTTTGGTTTGCCGGCCGGGACAAGTGTGACCGGCCGTATGGCGTCATCTCTTCGGCAGCTTGGGTTTGACGCTGTGTTCGACACCAACTTCGCAGCTGATTTAACCATTCTTGAAGAGGGTCACGAACTCCTGGCCAGACTGGCAGCGCTTATGGCTGATCAGGGGAAGATAACACCTGAACAGCTCTCAGCGTTGCCGCTGCCAGAGCATCTGCCAAAACCTGTCTTTCCGATGATCACCAGCTGCAGTCCGGGTTGGATCAAATATGCTGAACATCATTACAGTGAGAAGCTGGATCATCTTTCCAGCTGTAAGTCTCCGCATATGATGCTGGGTGCGATCATCAAATCGTGGTACGCCAGCCAGCAGGATATCAGGCCGGAAAGCATTTATGTTGTATCTGTCATGCCTTGTACAGCCAAAAAGTTCGAGATCACCCGTGAGGAGATGTTTAACCAGGGACTGCCCAACGTAGATGCTGTGCTGACAACAAGGGAACTGGGCAGAATGGTCAAAGAAGCCGGTATAGACTTTGAACATCTCAGCGACAGCTTGTTTGACAGCCCGCTTGGCTTATCCACTGGTGCCGCTGATATTTTCGGTGTTACAGGCGGCGTCATGGAAGCTGCCCTGCGGACAGTCTATGAAGTGATCACCGGCAGAACCTTGCCATTTGAAAAACTCCATGTCACGCCGGTCAATGGATTTGAGAAAGTTAAATCAGCGGAAATAACGCTCACTGATGTGCTGCCGGCCTGGCAGTTTCTTGAGGGGGTTGAAGTCAAGATCGCCGTGACGCACGGTTTATCTGGAGCTGCGCAATTGATGGACCAGATCAGCCGTGAAGAAAGTCCGTACCACTTCATAGAAGTCATGGGCTGTCCCGGCGGCTGTATTACAGGCGGCGGACAGCCGCGATCAGATGATCCGGAGATCCGACAGAAAAGACTGAAGGCACTTTTTGATGAGGATGAAAGCAAAACAATGAGAAAATCACATGAAAATCCAGATGTAATGGCGTTATATGACGCATTTCTGGGTCAGCCATGCGGCCATGTATCACATGAATACCTGCATACCAGCTATGTTAAACGTAAAGTCTGAAGCTGCATCTATTGATCACAGCAAAAAACTGAATGCGATATTAGAAAAAAAGTCCCTTGCCGACATGCGGCAAGGGACTTTTGGTCAAAAAGAACTATAAAGACAAGAATTTACTGAGCGTCATCAATCGCTTTGAGAACAGCAGCTACATAGCTGTCGACGCGCATGGTGGCTCTTGTTGTCAAATCAACATCTGTCGGGTAGCCGTCATCATCCATTGGCATATCGCTGATTTCTGAAGCTGTTTTGCCAATCATCCACTCTTCAATGGCTTCAATTTGTTCGTCCCATTCACGGCCAATGCCGGAAGCACGGATCATGTTGTAATCCTCACCCAGTTCTTTTTTGGTAGGGTACTGGGCAGTAAGATCAGATGTAATTTCACCATCTTCATTAAACATCACTCTGGTCTGAGCAGTATCAATTAAAACTGAAACAACTTTACCGTCTTCATCAATCATAACCGCAGCGATGACTGAATCTACTTGAGCCCGGCCCACCATGTCGCCATCATTATTTTCTGTCAGATCCTGTGATGAGCCGATCGTTGTGATAATACCTTTGCCCAGTCTCAGATCTCCATCGCTGCCAGCGCCATTATCGCATCCAGCTACAGCGAGTGCCAGAACAAGAACCAGTGCCAATACAATTACTTTCTTCATAAAATCCTCCTGAATAAATCTGCCTGATTTTAATATATCTGGCTGATGAGCCAGAATCAAGCTTTCTGATGTTATCA
>SLHU01000194.1 GCA_007135995.1 Clostridiales bacterium
CAGGAAACGAGATGTGAAAAAAGTTATCTGGCAGCCGAGATTGGAACCGATGACAACAAGCAGCAGGCCGGTCCAAAAGCCAAAGAGCGGGGCGGCCAGTATCGTCAAGGCCGTGCCGGGAACAGCCAGGACAACGCCGACGATATAAACAGAAAGATAGATGAGCGGAGCATATGGATTTTCTCTGAATTCATTGATCAAAGCGGTCAGGTTGTCGATCGTCAAATACAGTCTGAGGGGACTGACAGCCACGATCAGAACCAACAGCAAAAAAACAGTCAGTTTGACCCAGCCGGAATGCTTTTTAAGCCACATTAATTACTGCCCCTCTCTGTTTGAATCGGCACAAAAATACGATGCCAACATGAGCATCATGTGATAACCATTATAAGGCAATCGCCTTCTACGCGCGTAGCCTGTGGTACAAAGCTTATCACAATTCCGGGGAACGGACTTGGGCCGCAGTGGTCTCGATGGATTCTGCATGGAGAAGCAGAGCCAGTCATCAAACGGCTTTTTGCAGATCAAATAGACATCATTGCGTCTGCAGTTTTAGCCAGTCCGGTTATAACCCGATATGACTGGGCTGTAAAAATCTCTTACAATGGAAAGCGGCAATGACGATGGTTGCTTAGCCGATAAAATGATGGCCGCACAGGTTGGCGGCAGGCTGCTTGTTAATTACAATCTGCAACCAGCGGGCCGGCCAGGTCAGCCAGATAGAAAAGCTTGCCCGGCAGCGTTGGCATGAAGGTTGAAGGCAGCCAGATATCGGGGCCGTAGCGCAGGGTAATCCAGAAAGACATGCCTTGCCACTGCATGCCGCGCGATAAAGCGCCATCACATCCACCAATAATCTGATCAGACTGCATAAACAGGCCCGGTCCGATCGTATTGGCCCGGCAGGGAACCAGTGTTGTCCTGCTTTTAAAGCTGGTGATCGCGTTTTGCTCGATTGTCAGCGGATGCAGCTGGGCTGCCAGGCGATATGCCGGTTTCCGCCATGCGTCAACGGATTCGAACTCAGCCGCGAAATGAGGCTCCCAGAAGGCAATGTGGCACATCCGGCCAATACCGAAGACTAAAACAAGCTTGCCGCCATCGGCTTTGATCTGGCTGATCTTTTCCGCATATGACGGCAGATTATCCCGGGTGGCAAAATTGCGCTGGTCCGCGGGTACTGTCAATTCTCCAAGAGGACCGAAAAACGCCTGCTGCATCGCATTTTCAAAAGCAGCCGGATTATCGGCGGGCAAGGTGTTTCCCTGATCGTCACTCCATTCGTCCATATTAAAGGTATAAACGTGGTCACAGCGCACCTGCCAGGCAGTAAGAAAATAGACAGCCCAGCGGTACATGCCCATCGGTCCTACCGGCAGAATCAACGCCAGTTTTTGACCGGCATCACCAGCTTGCTTGATTGTCAGGGCAATCTCATGGCCCATTTTCGTGTCAAACTCATGAATGTCGTCACAGCTGACCGGCTGAAACTGCTCATGCCAGAAAGGCTGTCTCATCTTTGCATCTTCCGGCGGGTGATCGCAGCAGGCATCGATCTTCGCCATATCCCAGCCGGCAGGGTAAAAGTTTTCCAGTAATGATCCTTTGACTGTTTTCATAAAATCCATTGTCTTACTCCTTTTTTCTTCAGGGCAACAAGCGCTCAGGCCGTACTCTTGGCCAGACCCGGCAAACCCGAAACGCCTCTGCGTGGGTGACACCACATTGCAGACCGCGATAGCGGGCACAGGTCAGGACGAACTCAGGGAAATCAATCTGATCGTGATCTGCCATCCATTTTAGCTGGCTTTCGTGCTGCTTGAGCATGTTCAGCTTGACTCCGATCGTCTCGCTGATATCAACGTATTCTTCAGGCTGAAACCCGATCCCGGCCAGAGTATCCATATAGTAGATCGGGGTCAGGGCGGCGATGCCCGGCTGAGATGTCTCATAGTGAGGCAAAGTCGCTGTAAATGATGCTGCGAAAACCAGCCGGCTGACAGCAACATGGTCGGGCATATAATCTTCCGGACTGTGCGTGATGATCAGATCCGGCTGAGCCTGGCGGATGACATCGATTATTTTGTCTTTCTGTTCTTTGCTCTCTGCGTCGACCAGCAGATCCCCGATATCGCAGCTGACCACTTCGGCGCCAATCAGGCTGCCGGCACTGCGGGCCTCCTTGCGTCTGATCTGCCGCAGTTCGTCCGGCTGGATCTGGGTATGGCCCATGTTGCCGTTGGCCACATGGCAGATCGTCACAATATGCCCGAGCTGGCTGAAACGGGCAAGCGTTCCTGCGCACAACGTTTCAATGTCATCTGGGTGACAGCCAATAGCCAGTACATTCACGAAGCACCCCTCCTGTCTGATTTTACTGCTCAAGCAGCCTTTTATAAAGCCCGGACAGTTCATTTGCCGCTATTTCACAGTCAAACGTGTAAAGTAGCTGCGGTTCGTTTTCGAACATCCATTGTTTCAAGTGCCCGAACCGGACCTGTGCCTGATCTGCATCCCCTGCAGCCAGAGCCAGGCAATAATCAGCCAGCCGCCTGGCATATTCCAGAAACAGCTGCAGCAAAAGCCATGACTGACGTTGACATTGATCCGGCAAGTCGGTCTGAGACTCGGCCAGAGGTGCGAATGAACTGAGCAGAGGCATGATTTTAGCCAGCTGGCTGACGTGCCCAGGGTTGACCAGTGGTTTTTCCAGGCGCAGCCAGACCGGATCAAACAATGATGAAAGCTGGCCCATAAACACCCTGACGGCCAGGCCATGCTGGCCAAAAGTATCAGTATAGACAGCATTGGCCAGCGACTCCAGGTCAGCCTCCTTGTGCCAGAGTGCCTGTGCCATGACCTGCATCAGCAGCGGAGTCGGAAAAAATGCCCGCTGAACCTGACAGCTGATCAGGCCATTGAGGCCAATGCCGGATAAATTGCGGATATCCTGAAACAGAACGTTGAGAAGCTGTTCGTGGCCTGGATCCCGGTAATGGCTCCACATCATGTGATAATCGAAATCAAAACTGTCACAGGCGTAAAGCGACTGCCATTTTTCCAGAAAGGCGATATTAGCGGCGGGTGAGCTGGGGAAACTCAGCTTGTTGCGTTCAAATGGCGGCAGCTTTGCCTTGGCAGTCTGTTCAGGCGCAAAGGGCTTGCTATAAGAACGGGTTATCGGTGCGAACATCAGAACAAAGCGATCAGGGTTATTCAGCTTCTCGTTTTCGGGAGCCCAAAGCAGATCTACATAGACCAGAAAAACAATCCGCGTGGCCAGTTCCAGTTCCGCCAGTCGCTGATCAACTTGATTAAGCATGCTGATGTAAAAATCGGCCGGTCTTGTTTCTGTGCACAGGCTGCATTCGCAGTGATTATTGCTTCCGTCAGCCAGCCAGAAATGCAGCAGATCAACTTCGGGATGAGACGCGGCATACTCAGTGATGCTGTCCACGATTGTCTGCTGAACCTGCTGATTGCCATAACAGAGATTTGTGTTCAGCGGTACACCGTGATACAGCTCGCGCCTGCCATCAATTTCCGCAAAAAATTGACTGGCACCTTCCGGAACCTGCTCTACTGCCTCCCAGCCCAGCCCCGACATGCCAAAGGGTTCACACGTCCAGCCATGGCCGACTGCATGATAGATCAGGTCACGCTGTCTGATCGCCGCGATCCCTTCGGCGATGATTTGCCTGACCTCTTCGACACTCTTTTTTTCCGAATCCAGACAGGGATTGCTTTTATGGTCATAGTACCGGTCAAAGAAGGTAAACGCTTCGCGAAACTGAATGAAATAGGCGTTCATGCCGTTTTTCGGCAGCCAGTCAATAATCGAAAGAAAAATCTCCCTGGAAATAGCGCCTTCTATGCAAAGACCCCGGTGCCGATATGACGGCGTTTCGTCAATCCTGACATTGAGCGCGGACCAGTCTATCGCCGGAACAATCTCGCCATCAGGACCGGGTCTGAGAAACCGGCAGCCGGCTTCCCTGAGCAGTCGGTAAACAGCAAGCAGGCAGCTGCGCGGATTAATACCGGTAATGATGCCGCTGCCCTGTCTGATGTCAATATAGATCGCGTCATCATAGGCATTTTCGCCTGGCGGCCGGTCCGGCAGCAGCTGACTGAATAATCCGATCTTGATGCAAAACGGCCGAATGTGCAGCTGATCTGCTTGATTCCGGCACATCTGCCCGAAGTAACGTTCCAACTCTGCCCCGGCAAACCTGACAGCAGCATGTTCTGATCTGGTATCAACGGATAAAATCTTCATCATATCCTCCTCTGATCGGGCAGTTTCTTCTTCTATACAAGACAAGTACATTGTACAATAATTTCCGTGAAGTTGCTTCCTATCTGGTAATTTGCCGCCCTTCGTGTTTTAATCATTCTCTTGGCTTCCTCATCCGTACCACGTTCCTATTCGGAAGGGGATGCGAAAAGGGCGCTGCCACTTTTTTCAACACCCGGGAATGGCTGCTGTGGAGGGCATCATAAGCTCATAATTGTGCTTGCCTTCATTTTGGTACCTGGTATCCTGCCGCGCCTGCTTTGCCGGTTTTTGGCTAAGTGTTATAATTTGATTATAGTGATCTGCTGGTTTTGTTCTATTCAAGACCGCCGGCCAGTCCGTACCGGACCGCGCCGCTGTTTCCTGTTTTTCCGCCCTCTCAGAAATATTAGGAGGAAGCCCATGAACACGAATGTCAGTATAAAAGGCCCCCAGATTTTAATCAATGATCAGCCCGTCTATGCTGAAATACCAGGGGTCCCTGAAAAGGCGCTGGGACTGCTTATGAATCAGCGCATGATTCAAGGCGTTTTCGATGATTTTAATAATCGCAGCCGCTTCAATTTGTTTGGTAAAGTTTTTGATC
This sequence comes from Clostridiales bacterium, assembly GCA_007135995.1. GTDB lineage: Bacteria > Bacillota > Clostridia > Saccharofermentanales > UBA5734 > SLHU01. Next base: position 4,884 of record SLHU01000194.1, read on the forward strand.
CGGATGCAAACACAAATCATCTTATTGAGTCATTGCCGCAGTGGTATGACCATGGCCTGCGCGCAATCACGGTCAGTTTTCAAGGTGGTTGGCCGGTCGGCTGTGTCGATGTCGCTGATATCGACAACAACCCTTTCGGAAAGGACGGGATGCATATTGATCCGGCTTATGCTCAGCGCATGGACCGTATCATCCGGGCTGCGGATCGTCTTGGCATGGTTGTTATCGTCAGCCTGCTTTACTGGGCTCAGTCCCGACAGCTAAAAGATGGCCAGGCTGTGGAAAACGCAGTGAAGGCAGGCGCTCGTTTTTGCCGGGAAGGCAATTATACGAATGTCATTTTAGAAATTGCCAATGAGTATAACATTGGTCAGTTCAAGAATCACCCGCTCATCTATTATCCGGAAGGCATGGCCCATCTTATCCGTCTGGCCCGGCATGAGGCTGGTGTGCCGGTCGGATGCAGCGGCGGTGGCGGTATGGCCGACGAAGAGGTAGTGGGCGAAAGCGATGTTGTTCTCATTCACGGTAATGGCCTGACATCCGGTCAATACTACGATTTCGTGCGAAAAGTGAAATCCTGGGCTCCCGGTAAGCCGATTGTGTGCAATGAGGATTCTCCCTGCTGTACCCGGGTTGAGGTCGCGATGGCCACGCAAACATCCTGGGGTTATTACAATAATTACACAAAGCAGATCCCGCCGGCCGATTATCGTATCACGCCTGGAGAAGATTTGTTTTTTGCCCGGCGCATGGCCCGTGCTGTCGGCATTCCGGTGGCACCA
>SLHU01000283.1 GCA_007135995.1 Clostridiales bacterium
CGGCGCAAAAAATCACCATAGCGCTTAAAGCGGCCATTTTGACGCCGTTCTTCAATCAACCCGCGAATGGCTGAGGCACCAACATTTTTTACCGCCGCAAGCGCAAAGCGGATGGCCTGGTTTTCTGTTGTGAAGCGGACATCACTTTGATTAATATCCGGCGGCAGCACATCAATATTCAATTTGCGGCAGGCACGCACATAAAGCGCTGCCTGACTCAGACTCCCGAGATAACTATTGAGCATGGCCGCCATGAACTCAACCGGATAGTGGACTTTAAACCAGGCCGTCTGCCAGGCAATCAGCGCGTACGCGGCTGCATGACTTTTATTAAACGCATAGCCGGCAAAAGCCATCACATCTTCAAATATCTTCTCTGCCTTCTCCAGACTGACACCACGGGAAACAGCGCCGGCCACAGCTTTCCCTGTCTCGTCAAGACCGCCGTGAAGAAACAGGTTCTTGTACTTGGCCAGTTCGGCCGGCTTCTTTTTTGACATGGCACGCCGCACATTATCTGACTGAGCCAGTGAGAACCCGGCCAGGTCACGCACAATCTGCATCACCTGCTCCTGATAAACAATGCAGCCATAGGTTACGTTTAATATCGGTTCCAGCAAAGGATGGTCGTAGGTGATCAGGCTGGGATCGTGCCGGGCGGCCACATATCGGGGAATCTGCTCCATAGGGCCGGGACGGTAAAGGGAAATGCCCGCGATAATATCTTCCATATGCTCCGGCTGCAGTTCTTTCATAAAGCTGATCATGCCAGGACTTTCCAGTTGGAAAACACCCTCTGTTCTGCCCTCGCCAATCGTCTGGTAGACGCTCTGATCATCCAGAGGCAGGGTGTCTATATCAATTTTTCTGCCATGGTTTTGTTCGATCATTTCGATTGTGTCACGCAAAACTGTCAGTGTTCTTAATCCGAGAAAGTCAAACTTAAGCAAACCGATCAGTTCAACATTTCCCTTGGCGAACTGAACCACAATGGCGTCATCATTACGCGATAGCGGTGCCAGGTCTGTCAGCGGCTGGCCTGCGATCACCACACCAGCCGCGTGCGTTGACGCATGCCTTGGCATGCCTTCGAAGCGCATGGCAGTGTCAATGACTTCCCGGGTAACCGGATCCTGTTCATAGAGTTTACGCAGGTCGGGGGTTGTGTTCAGCGCTTTCTGAATGGTGATGCCCAGTGACTGCGGTATCATTTTGGCGATTTTGTCGGTTTCAGCATACGGGACATCGAGTGCTCTCGCCACATCACGGATGCAGGCTCTGGCAGCCAGTGTCCCGAAGGTAATCACCTGAGCGACATGATCCTGACCATATTTTTCAGTCACATAGTCGATCACTTCACCGCGGCGCTCATAGCAGAAATCAATATCAAAATCAGGCATGGTCACACGGTCGGCATTGAGAAATCGTTCGAAAATGAGGCCATAGCGAAGCGGGTCAATATTGGTAATGCCAAGGCAGTAAGCGGCCAGCGATCCGGCACCAGACCCACGGCCGGGACCGACCATAATCCCGCGGCTATGCGCGAAACGGATAAAATCCCAGACAATCAGAAAGTAATCCGTAAAGCCCATTTGAGCAATCACATCCAGCTCTCGTGCCAGCCGTTTCTCATATTCTTCCTGCGGCAGAGCGTCCTGATCATGATGCGGCAGTGCCAGTCGCTTTACGAGACCTTCACGGCAAAGCTGCTGCAAATAGTCAAGATTCGTCAAATCATGAGGCGCCGCAAAAGCCGGCAGATGGATCTGATCAAAAGAAAACTGAACATCACAGCGGTTGGCTATTTTGATCGTGTTCTCAATCGCTTCGGGAATATCCGCAAAACCTTGTTTAATCTCATCTGGCGACTTGACATAAAAAGCTTCACTTTCCATGCGCATCCGGTCTTCATCATGGACGCGCTTTCCCGTCTGCATGCAAAGCAGAACATCATGCGACCTTGCGTCTTCCTGTTTCAGATAGTGGCAGTCATTGGTCGCAACCAGCGGGATCCCGGTTTCGCGGCTGATTCTGATCAGCGCGCTGTTGACCAGATTTTGCTCCGGCAGTCCGTTTTGCTGCAGTTCAAGATAAAAATTCCCGCGCCCCATGATCTGGTCGAATGTGACAGCCAGTTCTTTTGCCTGTTCGGGCTGGTGCTGCAGCACCGCCTGGGGGATTTCGCCGCCCAGGCAGGCTGATAAGGCGATCAGACCTTCTGCATGCCTGGTCAGCAGGTCACGGTCAATCCGCGGCTTATAATAAAAACCGTCCGTGAAGCCTACCGAAACAAGTTTCATCAGATTCCGGTATCCCGTCATATTCTCGGCCAGCAGCACCAGATGCGCCGGCTCTTTATCGTAACCGACTTCTTTATCGCGATGGCTGCGGGGCGCTACATACACTTCGCAGCCGATAATCGGTTTGAGTCCTTTACTGATCATCGCGTTATAAAAATCGATCACGCCAAACAAAACACCGTGGTCGGTAATCGCACACGCCTGCATGCCCATTTCAGCGAGCCGGTCCGGCAGTTCCTTGATGCGGATCGCCCCGTCCAGCAGGCTGTATTCCGTATGCAGATGCAAATGGGTAAAGGATTGTACCATCATTGATAACCTCTGTGATGCTTGTGTGATTCCTCAGATAATATGCTCAAGGGCCGCTTCAACCTGATCTCGGATCCGGTTTAAAACCTGACGGGCGTCATCCGGCCGCTCCCGGTAGATACCAAAGTAAATCTTAATCTTCGGCTCAGTTCCGGATGGTCTGACACACAACCAGTCAAGACCTGCCATCTCATATAGAAGCACATTGGATTCCGGCAGATCAATCACTTCACTTTCTCCCGTTTCCAGGCTGAATCGTTCACGGGTGAGATAATCACAGACAGCCGTGACCGGCAGTCCGGCAAATCCGTCTTTTTTTTGTCTGCGCAGCGTATCCATGCCGGCTGCTATTTTCTCAAGCCCTGTTTTTCCGCCGCGCGCGATGGATAAGGTCAGCTCAGCAGCATAGCCGAAGCGACGGTATAAATCCTGAAGCTGATCATATAACGTTAATCCCTGTGCTCTGGCGGCAGCTGCCATTTCTGCGATCAGCATGCTGGTGACAACCGCGTCTTTATCACGCACATCGGTACCGGCCAGGAAACCAAAGCTTTCCTCAAATCCGAACAGATAATGCTGATCGCCCTGTTCATCATGCAGCTTGATCAGCTCCGCGATAAATTTAAACCCGGTCAGGCACTCATAGAGCTTAACACCATATGATGTGGCTATTTTCCTGGTCAGTTTCGTTGAGACGATGGTTGTGACGACAAATGGTTTTTCCGGCATCGTTCCCGCTTTCTGGTGCGCGGAAAGAATGTAGTCCATCAGCAGCAACCCTATCTGGTTACCCGAAAGAACTTCATAGGATCCGTCGCGGCTGCGAACAGCCAGCCCGGTCCGGTCGCCGTCCGGATCGGTGGCGATCACCAGTTCGGCATTTTGCTGTCCGGCCAGATCAATCGCCATCTTAAGGGCGGAGCGTTCCTCCGGATTTGGACTTTTGACAGTTGAAAAATCGGGATCTGGCAACGCCTGTTCCTTGACAACATGAACCTCATGAAAACCAGACGACTCCAGAACGCGCATCACCGGACGGTAACCGGCCCCATGCAGGGGTGTGTAGATGATGCGCATATCAGCCTGGCTGGCAGCAGCGTTTCGGTTGACAGACAGTTCAAGAAGCATGGTGTTATAAGCATCGTCAAGATCCTGGCCGATATCGATCAGCAGTCCTTTTTCCCGTGCGGTCTTTTCAGAAGGCCATGTCAGCTGAATTGGGTTATCAATCGCGGCCATTTCGCTGCTGACGGCGTCGGCTGCCTCCGGCGGCAGCTGTCCGCCATCTTCGCCATATGCCTTAAACCCGTTATACTGTGCCGGATTATGACTGGCTGTAATCATGACACCCGCGGCAGTCTGGAAGTGACGAATGGCAAATGACAGCATCGGCACCGGACGAAGCTGGTCAGACAGATATACCCGAATGCCGTGACCACAGAAAATCAGGGCTGTCTGCAAGGCAAACTGATCGGAATATCTTCTTGAATCGTACGAGATCGCGAGGCCGCGGCGGCAGATCTCATCACCTTGAGCAGCCAGATACCTGGCAAACCCGGTGGCTGCCCGTGCGACTGTGTACCGGTTCATCCGGTTCGTCCCGGCGCCCAGCACACCGCGAAGGCCAGCTGTGCCAAACTGCAGATGCATATAAAAGCGATCCTCAATCTCATGATTCTGATCAGCAATAGCAGCCAGTTCCTGTTTTGACGCATCATCCAGCGACGGGTCATTCATCCATTTTTCATATTGTATTCTAGCATTTGTCATGGGCATTATCCTCCTGAATTACGGGCCACAAGACCCCACGGCTTAATCAGACAGCCTTTGTCTGGCCGGCGCCTTAAAACCTGTCTGTTTTTGATTGATATCCTTCGTTTACACCCGTTACACCAGATTGATCCGGCAAAGCGGCTGAGCACTTCATCTTATTCCCTGATTTTTCCGCGGATCATGACCAGCAGATCGCGCATGCGGGCCGCTTCTTCAAAAGCAAGGTCGCGCGCAGCCTGCTTCATATCCTTTTCAAGCCGGGCGGCCATTTTCTCAAGTTCCGTTTTCGTCAGATGATCAAAGCGGTTATCAAGAATCTCTTCAGCCGTGTGCAGATCATGACCGGTTTCCTCAACCGCCTCAATAACAGTGTCAACAACATCCCGCACCGCCTTACGAATACTTTGCGGTGTAATATTGTTCGCTTTATTGAAAGCTTCCTGAATCCCGCGCCGGCGATTTGTTTCTTCAACCGCCCGGAACATGGCATCCGTGACCTTGTCAGCATACATCACCACCAGCCCGTTCACATTCCGGGCCGCACGGCCGATAATCTGTATCAGTGAAGTCTCAGACCGCAAGAACCCCTGCTGATCAGCATCCAGGATAGCGATCAGCGCTACCTCCGGAAGATCAAGCCCTTCTCTGAGCAAATTGATGCCAACCAGCACATCGAACTTTCCCTGACGCAGATCCCTCAGAATCTTCATCCGCTCTACTGTGTCAATATCGGAGTGCAGGTATTGCACCCGAATTCCCTCTTCTTTACAAAAATCAGTCAGGTCTTCTGCCATTTTCTTGGTCAGTGTCAAAATCAGCGATCGTTCGCTGCGCTGAGTGGTTTCCCGAATGGAGGCAAGCAGATCTTCTATCTGGCCTTCTATCGGCCGGATCGAAATCTGCGGGTCAACCAGGCCGGTCGGGCGAATAATCTGCTCAACCACCTGGCAGGTATGTTCCGCTTCGTACTTCGAAGGGGTCGCGCTGACAAAGACAGCCTGCCTCATTTTCGACTCAAACTCAGAAAAAGTCAACGGCCGGTTGTCAAGGGCTGACGGTAATCTGAAGCCGTATTCGATCAGCGACTCTTTTCTGGAACGGTCACCATTGTACATGGCACCAATCTGGGGAATCATCACATGCGATTCATCAATCATCATCAGAAAATCGTCGGGGAAAAAATCGATCAGCGTATGAGGCGATGCTCCGGGACTGCGCCCTGATATATGCCGGGAGTAGTTCTCAATGCCCTTGCAAAAGCCAGTCTCGCGCAG
>SLHU01000164.1 GCA_007135995.1 Clostridiales bacterium
ACAAGGTTCGAGCGTGACATACAGGGTACAGCCTTCCAGCCGCCAGCTGCCTGTCTGTCGACTGGCATCGCGAATTGCAATCATTTCGGCATGCATGGTGCCGTCCTGTTCCTTTTCACGCAGGTTAAAACCTTTGCCGACAATGCGGCCGTCTTTGACAATCAGGGCCCCGATCGGTGTTTCATCAAGGTCTGCAGCCTGCCGGGCAAGCACAAGTGCCTGCCGCATCCGTTCCTCATGCAGTGCCTGCTCGTCCGCTTGATGATCAGTATGTGCAGTTTGATGGTTCATACGCTTATTTAAGGACCAGTTCGGTTGAGCCTGTCTGCCTGACTTGTGTCAGTCTGGCGGCTTTCTCACCGAAAACGTGCTTCATAGCAGTCAAATAATCGGGTGCCTTGTCATCTGGCACATAAGCCTGGATCGTACCGGCAAATCCGCCGCCATGTACACGGCAGGCGCCTTCATTCTGGAGTATGTGCTCAGACAAGGCCAGTCCGGCAGAGACAGGCTGTTCGCGGTACGCCCTGGCTGAATAGACATTCTGCAGATACATCCAGGAGCTTTGACCGGATGCGGTCACTTCTTTCAGGAACTGGTCAAAGCTGTTTTGCTGGAGCGCTGTTTTCTGTCTTACAACCCGGCTGTTATCAGCGAAGAAATGCGCCGCGCGCAGCAAGGCCTGATCATCTAGCTCTTTGCGCAGTTCCGGCAGCTTTTCCCAGAACAACTGGCTGTCTACCTGCCGGAGGACATCCTTGCCAAGGGCGGCTGCAACAGCTTTCATGTCTGCCGGGACAGATGCGTAATCATCCGTCAGGTCAGAATGGCTGCCGCCGGTATTGGTGATTATCAGTGAATATCCGGCATGCGAAAAATCAAAAGGAATGGCTTCAATAACCGGTTTTCCGGGTGTTTCAAAATCAATCGCAATAAACCCGCCGATCGAGCAGCCGCACTGATCCATCAGGCCGCTGGGTTTGCCAAAAAATAGATTTTCAGCTTCCTGCGCGATGATGGCCCGTTCAACAGGTGAGACCTGATTCCCGTTATGCAGACAGTCAAGGACTGTGGCCACACATATCTCAAAAGCGGCAGACGAGCTTAAGCCGGATCCTTTAGGCACCAGGCTGGTTGTATAAATATCCATGCCGCCTATAGGATATCCGCGTGAAGCGAATCCAGACGCAATACCGCGGATTAAAGAAGCAGAGTGTCCAACTTCATCCTTGACCGGCTTAAGATGGCGGATATCAATGATATCAATATCAGAAAAACCCTCGGATTTCAGACGGATAATGCCCTCGTCATTAGGTGCCGCCAGCGCGATAATATCAAGATCAACGGCCGCACAAAGTACCCGGCCCTGCTGGTGATCGGTGTGGTTGCCGCCCACTTCAGTCCTGCCCGGCGTACTGAACAGGCGAACCTGCTGCTGTTTCGGAAACTGCTGCGCAAAAAGTGCCGCCAATCTGAGCCAGCGCTTTTTTTGCTTCTCAAGCTGTTCATCATCTTGTCCGTAAAGACCCGTCAAAACAACCTGCGCTTTTTCACTTTCCAGATACCGGGCTAAATCAGAACGATGTATCATCATGTCAACCTCCGTAAATTAATCTATATGATGCCTTAACAAGTTTATCATATGCTCCAGACGTTCGGACAGGCTAATTTCTGAAATGCCGGCTATTTCAAGACGGCATTTATTGAAAGGAATCAGTATTTTCACAGCTTCACATGATCCAATTGCCAGCGCCATGTTTTCGTTAAGTTCACCAAGCATCGAACCGGCCGCCAGAATACCGACAGCACCCACGACGATATCCGCGTGACGGCAATTCCAGATAATGGCTGATTCACCGGTGGCACCTGCATCTGCACCTGCCCGAATCATAGTGGCCGTCGCAACTGCATTTGTGCCTGCGGCAAGCAGCTCGTGATGCTGCCAAGGTTCTTTTTTAATTCTTTCAATGACCGCTTTGCCAAGGCCTCCGCCCTGTCCGTCAATAACAACAATACGCTTCAATGTACAGCCTCCTTGATTTCAAATCATTTTGCCATTATAATATCATAATGCTGTACAGAAATTATCTGTTGGCATTTACATCTTATAAGAAATAATCAAATTCGTGATTTATCATACACCAAAATAAAGGAGCACCTTACTATATGGCTTTAAAAGAAGGCAGATGTCCCAACTGCGGGTCCATTCTGAATCTAGATTCTCAAGCTGAAAAAGGCCATTGCCTTTTTTGCGATGCCGTCTTCGAGAACAAGACCGCATTTGAAATTGCCCAGAATCCGTCAGGCTATGAGTTCCCCAATGAGCCTCAGCCGAAATATGAAGGGCCCAGCCTGCAGCCAGGACATGGAAGCGCAGTCTCAGGCGGCAGCGGTCAGAAGAAGAAAAAACCAGCAGCAGCTAATACTGCTGGTCAGGAACAGTCTCAGGAAGCAAAAAGGAAGCCCAGAAAAGCGCCTCCAAAGGCTTATGTACACAGAGAACCGATTAAGCTGCCGGATACAAAACTGCCGCCTGCCTTCCGCAGAAAACTGATCATCGCGGCTATAGTGATTGTGCTCGTGATAGCTGGTGTCAGCACGCCGCTGGTGATCAGCCGCGATAATATGCGGGCGGATCTGCTGGCGTCACTGCCTGACTACACACCCTTTGAAGTTGATCCCGACTCAGATGCTGTTATCCGTCAGCTGAATAATGCTTACCTGATGGTTGTAGCGCCTGAAGCAATCAGCGAAGAGGACATGATCCGCCTGTTCAAAGGGTTTGCTGAAGAACGAGCGCAGATGCGCGGATTTGACCAAAGTGATTTCAGGCGCGTCTATCGGCCTGTTACCGTAAAAGTGTTAACACCTGAAGGTGGTTATCTGCTGTCCAGGCCGCAAAGTCCTGAAACACTGGAAAGTGGGGTCGAGATAGTTCCTATCGGCTGATCTGGTGCATAAAGCGGTTCATTTCACATGGAGAGATTGAAAACTGACGTGTCATGCGTCAGTTTTTTGCATATACAGCATCAGCCATTATGCAGCAGCCAGCGCCCGGATTCTGAATCTGCTTCAGCTAAAAAAGCAGATTCAACTACGAAATCGACATCGTTTATGTAATATGTACAGATGAATGCGATCAGCTGTGGATAACATGCATGACTGACTTAACCTAACTGTAAAACACCGGGCATTTGTTTTTACGACGTTCACATTTGTGTTTAAAAATAGACAAACTCTTCTGTTAGATTAGTTACATAGCAAGACAGGAATTGCTAACCTCCTTCTTTCATACTTTTCTCCTCCAAGTTAAAGCAGTTCTGGGAGTGGTGCCCCCCGAACTGCTTTTTTTTGCGCGGTTAACAGGACGATTTTTATTTTTGTATGAATGACCGGCAGCAAGGACACAAAATAACTCTAAAAATCATAATAAAAGAACATGCCAGTTTCTATTTTCCGTGATATGATGAAGGGGTACAATTGAATAGCTTGTTCAGCAAGGCATCCTCATCAGTTCAATATGTGATGCTATTTCTGGGGAAACAGGTTAAAGTCCTGTGCGGTCCCGCCACTGTAACGCAGGCCAGGCAGATCCCTGCCAGGCATGCGAAGCCAGATTACCAGCGCTGCAGCAAGTCCTTTTCTTCGCGCGTGACGAGGAGAGGCTTTATGCTTCTTTTTCTGCCTGCGAAGAAGCATTTTTTATTGTCTGAACGGAGGATAATGAAATGAAAGGCAAAAAAATGACTGAAAATGGCAGAAGACAAAACCAGAACAACCGACAGGCACCACAGCCGGGAAAAACCGGTATAAAGGGGCATAAAAGAATGAAACTGGGCAGCGCGCTGCTGACGGTTGTCATGCTGGTGACCCTGCTGAGCGGATCTTTATTCGCTTCGGTCTGGGAGCAGCATGCGCTCGACCACACAAACAATGCGGTTGTCGCGTTTGAGACACCGGTTTCAGAGCAGGCGTCGGGTCTGATCTATAAAACCCGTGTGAAAGAAGGGGACAGCTGGGACTCAGTCAGCAACATTATCCTGTCTGACGGCTACGCCTATGTGGCATCGGGGCGTTCTCTGCTCAAGATCAGCGGAGATGGTGAGATTGCCGCGACTGCGGAACTGACAGGAACGATGAATGAGTCGATCGCATATGCTGACGGACGCATTTATCTTTACGCAGATGCTGACGGACAGGGTTTCGTGGAGGCTGTTGACGTGGTGAATATGTCGACTGTCTGGACCAGCACCACCATTGAGACATATCAGGCCTTTTCTGCAATCACGATCAGTGACGGCATGCTCTATGTGCCAGTCAGTCATTATGATTTCGCGAACTGGCAAACGCAGGCCCCTGGCGCGATTCTGCGGCTGGATACACGTTCGAAAGATGAAAACCCGGAGCTTGAGGTGCTTTTTGAAGATCCGGAGATGACGTTTGAAAACAATGCAATCGCATTGAACGCACAATACCTTTATATTGGCAACAAGCAAGGCGATCTGCTCGCGATCAGCCGTGAACATGGATCGGTCGAAGCGAAGGTTGAAACCGGACAGATTATCAGATCAGCCGTTACGACAGATGGCCAGTTCGCTTACTTCGGTACGGGTTCGGGTGTTGGCAGCATAGAACTTGACGAAAACGGACTTTTTGTCGAAGAAAGCCTTCGGCTGCTGGACCTCGGTGTTCAGTCAACCACGCCGCCTGTTGTTTATCAGAACACTTTGTTTGCCGGAACCGGTGGTTTTCAGGGCGGTAAAGGCCTGCATGTCATTGACACACAGTCGATGGAAGTTCTGTTCACGGCTGAGACAGCTGGCTACGACAATTTCGCAGACGAGGCGATTGAGATCGCCGGTATCCAGTCCAGTCCGCTTCTGACAACGGCATACGATGACGCGGTCTATCTGTATTACGCGATCAACGCCGTACCAGGCAGCCTGCTCATGCTCAGATACGAAGCCGGCAGTACAGACGCTGAAGCGGTAGAAATTTTCGTTCCGGATGAAGCTGATCAGAATTATACTGGTTCAGACATCGTCGCCGATGAGCAGGGCGTGTTGTATTATACAAATGACGCCGGATACCTTTTTGCAGTCGGCAAGGTTGATCCAGCCGAGGAGGCTGAAACACAGGTCCCAGAAGAAGCTGATGAAAACGGACAGGAAACAATTCCGCCGACAGGCAGACTTGCAGGCTCTCATGTTGTTATGATCATGATGCTGGTCCTGCTCACCTTGTCGCTGGCTGTTGCCCTGATCTTTTCAGGTAAAAAGCATCATCAGAACAGATAGTAAAAATACAACCGCTTTCGAATAGCAAAAGACAACCGTTATCAAACAACATGAAGCAGAAGTCCCGGCAGCCGTCATCTGACAGGCTGCCGGGCATTACTGACAGCAGAAAGGCAGGCGCAGACTGCATGATAAAACAATCTAGGAAGCAAATAATGCTTTTCATCATCGTGTTGCTTTTCGCTGCTGTTTTAACGGGCGGCTGCGGCGGCTCGGAATCAACCGATCCCGGCCCGGATCAAACATCAGCCGAAACGCTCATTTCGGATGAGCAAGCTGAAACGGATGAAGCAAATCAGTCTGATGAGGGATCCGCCGATGACGCGCAAACGTCTGAACACACAACAGCCGAAACAAC
>SLHU01000408.1 GCA_007135995.1 Clostridiales bacterium
AGCGCGACAAGGCTCTGCAGCTGTTCAGGATAGTCGGTAATAATACCATCAATATCAAACTTTAAAAGGTCTCGCATGTTGTCCTCATCATTGACTGTCCACACCCATACCTGCCGGTCATCACGTCTGGCCATTCTGATGAAGCCTTCAGTAACAATGTTCTTGTTAATCGCATAAAAATCAACATCAAGTGCTGCAAGGTTGCCGATCGCCCATGATAAAATCTGACCGACGCGGATTGTCTCATTCCTCTCTCTGACAGCCTGGATAACAGGTACGTTAAATGACTGAACGTAACATGTGTCCTCCAGGCCATACCTTTCTATGGTATCAACAACAGCTTGTGCCATTTCTTCCCATCTTTCATCTGGTTTCAAATCCAGCAGCAGCTGGCTGTGTGTATTCTCATATGCCAGGAGCAGTTCTATCGCCTGATCAAGCGAGGCAATTGTTTCACCGGCAAAAGCGGGGTCATAGCGCGAGCCAATGTCAATCTGGCTTAGTTCTTCAAACGTCAGGTCTGCAACCCTGTCAGGCCTGCCCGCCAGCCGCCGCAGCGTCTGGTCATGATGCAGCACCAGAACGCCGTCCGAAGACAGCATCAGATCGATCTCAATCAGGTCAACCGACTTTTCCAATGCAGACATAATACTGCTAAGTGAATTTTCAGGCGCACTGCCCATATCACCGCGATGACTGATTACCAGTACATTCCAGCGCAGATAACTTGCCTGCTGATAGAGATTGAAATTGAAAATAAAAGTCAGTACCAGAAAAGCGGTTAAAATCAACTGTTTCACCAGTCTCTGACGTTTCAGCTTATCACTTACTATCTGCTCAAATTTACCTGCCCATCTGTTCTGATAAATGAAAAAATGGCTGTCATCCGGCAGATCCGGTAAATGATATTTGTAGTAGAGACGTGTCAGAAAAATCATATTCACGGGAATCAGCAGCATGAGAGTCAGGAAAGTCAGATAGCTTGAAACCAGCATCATGATGTTCTCAAGATACGAAACATTGAAACGAAGACCGATCAGGCCTGGCAGGCGGTTCATCTGAGTAAAAACCAGCAAGGCCAGAAATCCTGTCACCAGATTAAAAAGCAGCAGCAAAAAGACAGTACGCAGAACACGTTTTTGGGTCATTCTGAAACTATATTTTATCGCCTTTCTCATTGGCTGATTCGACAAAACAATAAAATGAAGGCTGAAGACGGAGCGAAGCAGTAAATAAAACAGGCCTGTGATCATCGCACCATATAATCCTGTCCATAGCCTGGATCTCAAAATCTGGCTGCGCAGAAAAACCGGCCAGTTTATCTGTCCGAATAAAGACTCGAAAAACGGATTATCCACGAAGGGCGTCAGCAGGATCATCAGAAACAGCAGCTGCAAAGTACCAAGACCAAGGATGCGCGGAATACGGCGCAAAGCCGTTGAAAAAGCGTCAGACAGCAGCACACGCCGCTTATGATACGATTCGCGGGCAATAACCAAAATGAGCGCGAATTCTATAAAAAAGACGATGACAATCAGCATTAAAATCACAAGAAAGAAAAGCAAGGTGCGCCAGTCCAGTACCAGCCGCAGCAGCTCGCGATTAACCAGATATCCCCTGCCAAACACACGAAGCACACGGTTGAAGACCCATGCGATCGCCGGCACAAACAGATAACTGGTCAGAAAAACTGATATAATACCGAGAACAAGATACTGGCGGTATGTCTGATGTAATGATTTGATTGTTGCCCTAAGAAGGCTGAACATCGAAAACCTCCAGTATCTGACTTAAAACGAGGATTCATGATGAAGTTTTCTCAACACGCCTGCATGCTAAGTCCTTACGGATGTCTATATTCATTGTAAAACAAATCAGCGGACATGAAAAGGAAAGTGTTTCGTCAAAGTCCTTCAGGCCGCTGTTTACGCTTGCCTGTCAACTGTCGGTTTTCTGCTGACGTGCAAAGTGGTATACTAACAGCAATTCGTTTTTAAGGAGGCATTCATGCTCAAAGATATTTTCAGCGATCTGACAACGAGAGATCTGACGACTGTTGCTGTCATCAGGCATCTTGAACTGCTGATCATTCAAACAGATGAAGTGCCTGAGCCTTTTTTCGGCTGTGATCAGGACTGGTATCATGAGCCCTGGCAGCGGCAGGCAGGCTGCGGGCCATGCACTTCCGCCAGTATCCTCTATTATCTGTCTTGCCAGCATCAGGCCTTCTCGGCTTTATATCCGCTGGATGGAAATCATCAGGAAGATTTCCGAAACTTCATGTCAGAAATCTGGCATTATGTGACACCCGGCCGGATGGGTGTGAATGAAGGAAGGATGCTGAGTGAAGGGGTTTTGAAGTATGCCCTGACAAAGTCTGTCAAAATGCACGCGCACCTGGAAAAAATTGCCGGACTGCACCAGAAAAGAATATCGTTTGAGGTCATGATCCAGTTTATCCTGGCTGGTTTGTCGAGTAATTGCCCTGTCGCCTTCCTTAATTTATCGAACGGGAATCTGGATAACCTTGAAAGCTGGCACTGGGTCACCATAGCGGCTGTATTGAAGCATTCAGACCCGGCCTACACAACGTACTATGCCGCGATTTCAGACAGCGGCGAGCCAAAAGTGATCAACCTGAGCCAGTGGTACGAAAGCAGTCTTCTGGGCGGTACCTTTGTATACTTCAGCCAATCCTGATCCCTTTAAAAGAAAGTCACTTTCTGCGCATTTCTATTCTGGTCTATTTCGTCCTATAATACAAGCATGGAAAGAACGATACAAAACATGGAAAGAACCATACTGCATTGTGACTGCAATAGCTTTTTTGCTTCAGTTGAGCTGCTGGACCACCCGCATCTCAGGCAAGTCCCTGTGGCTGTCTGCGGTCAGCCTGAGGAAAAACGAGGTGTGGTGCTGGCAAAAAACGACTTGGCGAAAGCCATGGGTGTAATCACCGGCGAGTCTGTATATGCGGCGCTGAAAAAATGCCCGAACCTGACGTTGCTGCAGGCACATCATGCAGCTTATTCGGCATACTCCAAAAAACTGAACGCGATTTATGAGTCTTATACGAGTCAGGTTGAGCCTTTTGGCATTGATGAGTCCTGGCTTGATGTCACAGACAGCCTGCATCTGTTTGGCAGCGGCCAAGAGATCGCTGACGCGATACGTGAGCGCACCAGAAAGCATTTAGGGCTGACAGTGTCGGTGGGGGTGTCGTTTAACAAAACATTCGCCAAACTGGGAAGTGATTACAAAAAACCAGACGCGACAACTGTCATCAGCAAAGCCAACTTCAAAAATATCCTTTATCCGCTGCCGGTGGAAGCCATGCTTTACGTGGGGCAGTCCGCCGCATCAAAACTTCGCCGGGTCGGCATTCGCACGATCGGCGATCTGGCCGCTGCCAGCCCGGAGACGCTCAGCAGTCTGCTTGGCAGACACGGCGTACAGCTGCACAACGATGTAAACGGACTTGATGATACGCCTGTCGCGAAAACCACCGACCAGAACGAAAGCAAATCAATTGGCAAAGGTCAGACATTCAGCCGCGATCTGACTTCAATGGACGAAGTGCGGCTTCAGGCGCTCTGGCTGGCTGACCAGGTTGCGGCCCAGTTGAGACAGGCAGGACTTAAGTGTCAAAATGTTCAGGTATCCATCAAGAACCCGCAGCTGAAGACCATCACCCGTCAGAAAATGCTCAGTGCCCCCACAGCCCTGGCCCGTGATCTATATCAGACAGCGATTGACCTGGTTGCCGCCCACTGGTCATTCAGGACATCTGTCCGGATGCTGACACTGACCGCCCAGCAGCTGTGCCGTTCGGACGAAATGCCCGTGCAGCTTTCCATGTTTCAGTCAACAGCTGACGAGTATTCTGACCGGCAGGAAAAACTGGAAGCATCCATGGACCAGATTCGCAGCCGGTTCGGATCGTCATCGGTTACATTTGGCCGGCTGGTTAAAGAAAGCAAAAAGACAGACAATCCGTCATCTGAAAAAGAGATTACCGGCGACTGACATTCGGTTTCAGACCGGACAATAACCAGAAAGGCGCACAGACTGAAGCGTTCGTGTGCATGATCCGGATCATGACATCATCCGGATCATGACGTCAAAAAAGCAGCGCCGCTCAGGACAATCTTGTTTTGAAATCATCATATCCGAAACGGCGAACCAGATCCAGCTGATCATTATCCCGTAACAACATAATGTCCGGCAGCCGCATGCCATTAAAGGTGTTATTCTTCACCATCGTATAGATCGCCATATCGCAGAAAATCAGCTGATCCCCAGGCTGCAGCGGCTGACTGAAAGCATATTCGCCAATTATATCGCCTGCCAGGCAAGTCGGGCCGCCCAGCCGATAGGTATATGTTTTTTCACCGGGAAACCCGGCACCAATAATGCGCGGCCGGTAAGGCATCTCGAGCACATCCGGCATATGGCAGGTAGCCGAGACATCCATGATCGCGTTCATGCCGTCATTTTCGACAAGGTCAATCACGGTACCGACCAGATATCCGGCATTCAGCGCGATGGCTTCACCGGGTTCCAGATAAACCTCAACCTCATACCGCTGTTTAAAGCCGCGGATCAGGCTGACCAGGTGTTCTATATTATATCCCGGCCTGGTGATATGGTGGCCGCCGCCGAAATTGATCCATTTCATCTGCGGGATAAAGCGGCCGAATTTCTCTTCAAAAGCGGCCATTACAACTTCCAGCGCGTCGGGCCCCTGCTCACACAGGCAGTGTATATGCAGACCGGATAACCCCTCCAGAAGCTGATCCCGGAAAGCTGAACGGATCACGCCCAGGCGTGATCCCGGCGTACACGGAT
Source organism: Clostridiales bacterium (assembly GCA_007135995.1). GTDB lineage: Bacteria > Bacillota > Clostridia > Saccharofermentanales > UBA5734 > SLHU01. The sequence goes on from SLHU01000408.1 coordinate 4,849, forward strand.
CGTAGATTGGGGTCTCCTGCGTCGGGCTTTCCGGATTCACACGCATGCCACAGTGCTTGCCGGCTGCCAGCGCCCGCTCCCTGAACTTTTCCCACTGTGAAAAAGAGTTAAACACCAGGTGATCACTGACAGACAGTACATCTTCAAATTCAGCGTCAGAAAAAGCCGGCGAAAAAACATGGGTTTCGCCGCCAAAATATTCCTGTCCCAGTTTTGCTTCATATAGACCACTGGCTGTTGTGCCGTCCAGGTATCGGCGGATCAGCGGATAAAGTGAAAACATTGAAAAAGCTTTCTGAGCCAGCAGCATCCTGCAGCCGGCAGCATCTGCTGTCTGCCTCAGGAGCTCAACATTCTCTTTAATCACCTGTTCATCCACAATATAACAGGGGGTTCTGACCTGGTTTTTTTCGATGATTGACTGCTTTTCCATTCAGTCCACCATTGCCGGGTCAAAATTCTCCTGCCATGGCAGACCCCAGCGGTTAAGCGCTTCCATAAATGGATCCGGATCAAAATCCTCAACATTAAAGACACCCGGTTTTTGCCAGATTCCTTGCATCACAAGCATCGTGCCAATCATAGCCGGTACACCGGTGGTATAGGATATGGCCTGCGAGCCAACTTCCCGGTAGCAAGCCTGATGATCACAGATATTATACAGCTGATATGTCTTTTCCTTACCGTCTTTGACCCCTTTGAAAATACAGCCGATATTGGTTTTGCCTACTGTACGGGGCCCAAGCGCTGCCGGATCCGGCAGGACAGCTTTAAGAAACTG
>SLHU01000348.1 GCA_007135995.1 Clostridiales bacterium
GGCATAGGGCATGACCACATCAAGCCTGTGCTCGATCAGTAAAACCGCATATCCCTGAACGGTCAGCTGCTTCAAAATCCGCAGCAGCCTTTTCGCGCCTCTGATATCAATATTGGCCAGCGGCTCATCAAAAATTAGAATCTTCTGATCCATTGCAAGCGTCGAGGCCATCATCAGCCTTTGCTTCTGGCCACCGGAAAGCGTTTTCGTCGGCCATGACGGATCCAGCAGAAATTGCTCACAGACGCTTTTTATTTTTTGTTTTATCTGTTCAGGCGAAAAACTCAGATTCTCACAGCCAAAGGCGATTTCGTCTTCGACTGTGGCATGAACGATCTGATGATCCGCATTTTGTAAAACGGAGCCGGCCAGGCGCGCTCGCTGAGCCATACTCATCCCTATGACGGACTGGCTATTGAGCAGGATATCGCCTGTTTGCTCACCGGATATATAATGTGGAACTGCACCGTTGATTGAAGACAATAAAGTTGATTTTCCTTCACCGGAAAACCCGGACAGCAGCATAAACTCTCCAAATTCAAGCCGAAAGCTGCATGCTTTCAAGACAGGCTGGTCACTGCCGGCATAGCAAAAAGAATAGCGGTCGCAGTCAATTGCCGGGGCTTTGCCTCTGCCTTTCATCACGTCTTCGTCATGAGAAGCATTCCCGCTTATTTTTCTTATCTGCGGTTGATCGTCATCTGGTCTTTTATCCATTTTTACGTTTTTTTCCCCTTCATCCTTGATCAGATACAATTTGTTTGGTGTGCTCGTACAACCATAAAGGCAGGTGTCCCCATAGACGGGTATCACCGCCGCGCTTCCTGAAATCCTATGCCTAAGAGCCAGACAGATAGGCAAGTATCATTGTCACAATCAGCCCTGCTGTCAGACAGGCATAGCAAGCATCACGCAGGGTAAAGCTGACAGGCTTATATATGCTGGTCTCTTTCTGGCTGAGACTGAACCCGCGCGTCTCCAGTGACAAAGACAAGGTGTCGGATATGCTGATCAGGCGCATCAGCAGCGGAATCAAAAAAGCACGGTAAAGACAGGAAAAACTGGTAAAACTCATCCGGGCACCACGTGTTTTCATTGCGGCACGCACTTGTCTGATTTCAGCGGCTAAAACAGGCACAAAGCGGATCGCGATCAGCATGCCCAGCGTCACGACTCTCGGGCAGCGCAGCTGATTCAAATTGCGCGTCAGTTTGATCTGCGGTATCACCAGTACAGGCAGCGCTGTCAGGCTCACCAGCATAATCCGGCCGCCAATCTGAATCGCCGTTGTCAGGTTTCTCTGAAATAAAAAAGAAGTCAGAAAAAAGAGCAGGCTGACCGGAATGAAAAAGAGCATACTCCTCAGCAAGACTTTCAGAAAACCGAAAAGGCCATATAACACACATAAGGCAAGCAGCAGCCACGGGAAATAAAACTGACGCACAAAAATAAGTCCGGAAATCAGCAGCAGCATCGACGAGATCAGGCTCAGCAGCGGGTAAATAGGGTTTTCTACCTGTAATCTATCCATTTCAGCTTAGCTTCCCTGCCTTTTTCAGTTCATGGCCAATTTTCCGGCCTAAAAAAGCACCCGTAAAACTTAGCAAAAAGGTCCCAGCTATAATGGGAAGAATCAGCCAGCTCTGGTCGACAATCTCCGAAAAACGCTGCCGGTTGATCAGCATCCCGAAAACGATTGTCATCGGCAGTGTAATAGGTATGATCAGGCCTGCACTCAGAATCATGGCCTTTTCCTGACGATAGTTTTTAAAGATCAACAGTGAAATCAGTTCAGCGATCAAAGCGCTGATGATATTATTGAAAAACATCACCGGACTCATTAAAAGCAAAACAGTAGCACTGAACATGCAAAGAAGCGTCGCAGCACCCGGCTTTCTGATTTTCATCAGGGCAATCATGGCGAAAAAACCATAAAATAGCGCATTTGCCATATTTCTCAGACCATATAAGGTAATGGTCATCAATGGCATTGTTGTGGCACTGAGCAAGACCAGCAGCGCCGCTAATATGGCCAGGAATGATATTTCTTTTACGCTGAAGCGTTTCAGTTCGATGCTCATCATGTCTATCCTTCCGCCTTCGCTCTTACATTGTCTTATATCATATCGAAAACGCAGGGACTCGTACATAGCGAATGCTGCAATCAGCAGATACAGCTATCATGTAACGTCTGATTTTCTGGCAGGCATCAGAGCATGAACCGGCAGCGGCTGTCAGTTATGATCAAAACCCGCGGGCGCGCAGACAGTCAGTTTCAGAAAAACCTGGGTTGACCAGTACGTCAGCCGCCTTCAATAAATGGAATCAGCGTGATCGTGTCACCAGCTTTTATACGGGTCTGCAGCCCCTCAAGATAACGAGCATGCTGGCCATTGACCAAAATAAACACATCGTCTGTAAAGCTGCCATCAGCCAAAAACAGACGTTTCTTTAATCCGGGGCTTAATTGATCAGATGCGGCAGACAAAACACATAAAACCGTTTCACCGCCCGGAAGGTCAATTTGCGCTGCATCAGCCAGGGCGGCCAATTCTGCCATAAACTCTACTTTAACCATATATTTGTATCATCCTGTTCTTTAGACCATCCTTACGGCGCTTCGATCACGAATATAAAAAAGAGAGGCCTAAAGATTGCCGCAAATCGGACAGTCTGGCATACGCTTAAGCTTCACCTTGTCTATCTGCGATGTTCTGCCATTGTACAAAAGCAGATCCTCCGGCATTTCGCTGTTTCCCAGCAGCAGCCAGCGAAGTGCAAGCTGTCCCTGAAGTGATCCCACCAGGCTGGCTGTGGCACCCAAAACAGATGGTTTTTTCTCTGCTCGTATTTTCTGGCTTTCTTTGTTCATATGATTCATGCCAGCATCCTTATCTATAGCATGTATTTCCTTAGCGTGAAATTGCTCGGCATGTAATTCACTGGCATGCAATTCCTTGTCCTGTGCTTCCCTGGTATGAATATCCCTGGCACGTAATTCCCTGGCATGAAACTCCCTGGAGTTTGAATCCTTGGAAGCACTCGCCGCGGGATCACAGCCGCCGCAAAAGCAGGCATAGCAAGCGGTATGACCCGGGTTCACAAAAAGGACATAGCCATCCCAGCCTTTAATGCCGGCATCTATAAAAGGCCGGCCCCTTTCACAGGCAGCCTGGTTCAGCATCCATCTCGTTTTCCGGTTATCCACCGCTGCTAGAACCAGATCATATGAAAGGATCACTTCGCCGGCAGTTTCAGCCGAAAACGCTTGATCGCAGCCAATCCATTCAGTCTCAGGCTGATATTGTCTGAGAAACGCAAGTGCCAGCTGAAGTTTTGACTGCCCGAGCTGGCCGGGCGTATAGAAAAACTGACGGTTCAGGTTCGAGTATTCAACATGGTCTGATTCGCAGATACCGATCCGGCCAACACCGGCACCCGCCAGGGCTGTCAGCAGGGGCGCGCCAAGTCCGCCGGCGCCAATGACAAAAACAGAAGATCCGGCCAGTTTTTTCTGGCCGGATAATCCAATCTCCGGTAAATCAAGTTGTCTTTTATATCGTTCAAAGGGTGTTTGATTCTGGTTAATGAACGGCGATTTCATTTTGCTCAATCTCTTCCAGCGGATCTGGCTCCTTCATCAGCGCGTCAGTTTTGACTGTGTATTTCTTAATCAGGCGATAAGCTGTCTCTTCATCCAGTTTACCATGCATACTGGGCGTATTGAAAAAACGTTTAGGCAGCTTCACTTGATCTTGTTTAAACCCGTACGCCTCTTTCAGACGAAGCTTCGTCTTATAAATACGTTTACCAATATCTGTCAGTTTTTCTTCATCCAGATCCCAGCCAATACTGTTCAGTGCCTGCAAAATGGTTTCCTTGTCGTAGATTTTTCTGGCAAACAGGCACATAACCAAAGAATTTGTCATGCAGCGCTCGTATTCTTCCTGAAACAGACCCTCAACCATTTTGTCCTCATCAAATGCTTTCATCGACTGGTCGATCGCATAGCCGCCATTACACAGATGAGAATGTCTTGCACCGACAGCCGCACCGATCAGCGCGCCGTAGCCGGTGTGATAGCCAGGCATCTCGTTGCCTGCGATATGCATGGCAAAATCCTTGCCGCCATAGATCTGGGCGGCATACTGGCTGCCACAGCCAAGATCTTTGTAAAACTGATTTTCCGCATGTGCCAAATGGCGGATGGCCTCAATATATCCTTCCGCATATCCAAAACCCAGCGGGGTTATGGTCTGCTCTTCAGATATCAGGCCCGCACCCAGGGCTTCAGTCGCCCAGCCAAGGCAAACACCGGTGCTCATCGCGTCAAGACCTGCTTCTTCAACTTCATCAATAATCGCGATGATTTCATCAGGCGTCTCAATGCCAAGATTACTGCCCAGAGCAAAAATAAGCTCGTAGTCATAGCTGACACTGATCGCTTCATACTCATGGCCTTTATCGAACTCACGGCGGAATAAACCAATATGAATACAACCCACCGGACATCCGGTACAAGCCAGTTTGCGAACCAGATTATGCTTCGCGAACTGCTCACCTGATATATCGTCGCCTTTTTCAAAATTGTTGCTTTGCATATTGCGCGTCGGCAGCGCACCTGCCTTGTTAAGCGGCGCAACATTAATAGGCGTACCGGCATCGTGGTACTTCGCCATCATATCAGTTGATGTGCATTTCTTGTATATAGACTGGTAAACTTTAAAATATGAAGGTGTATGCTCTATATGAATAGAACGGTCACCAATGACCGTGATGGCCTTCAGATGCTTGCTGCCCATCACAGCCCCCAGTCCCAGACGTCCGAAATGACGATATGAATCAACACATACGCTGGCATAGGCAACCTGATTCTCACCGGCAGGACCAATGCGGATAATGCTGCGCTTGCCGCCGCCGGTTACTCGGTCACGTACCGCCCGGCCTGCGTCCTCACTGTTCAGTCCCCACATCGCTCTCGCGTCTTTTAACTCGACACTGTTATTTTTAACTTCCAGATAAACGGGTTTCGGCGATTTGCCTACCAGTACAACCGCGTCATAACCGGCCATGAACAAGGTCATGGCCAGACGTCCGCCGGCATAACTTTCTCCCAGTTCGTTTGTCAGAGGTGAACGGAACATCGCCACCGTTTTTGTCAGAACGGGAAACAGCCAGGTACCGGCACCAATCGCAAAGACAATGGGCTGGTCTTCATGTAAAGCATCTAGCTCAGGATGAGCCGCTTCCTCCAGAAGTTTGGCTGCGAGACCGACTCCGCCCAGATAAGGCATCAGGTCTTCACGTTTGGAAATACGGATTTTGCTGGTTGAGAGATCAACGTATAAGATACGCATATATTTTTCATAAATCATATCAGCGAGCCTCCTCCATTACTAAGCACTGATGCGGGCAGAAACGGGCACAGCTGCCGCACTGGCGGCAGATAATCGGTTTATTCGTTTCTTCATCAAAGAAGACAGCTTGCATAATGCAGGCGTCTTCGCATTTCCGGCAGCCAATGCATTTATCCTCTTTAAGAATAACGCCGCCGCCCGGCCGGTGCTCAAGCGCCGCGCTCGGACACACTTCAAGACAGGCAGGATCTTTACAGGCAATGCAGACGA
>SLHU01000321.1 GCA_007135995.1 Clostridiales bacterium
AGTCTTTCATCATAATAAATTTATCCGCGAACCGCAGTGCCAGGTTCAGATCGTGCATGGTGACAACCGCGGAAATCTCATGTTCGAGCACAATCTGCTTAATCAGGCTGATCACCTCAAGCTGGTTTTTCAGATCAAGATTGCTCGTTGGCTCATCAAACAAAAGAATATCGGGCTGCTGAGCCAGCGCCCGGGCAATAGCCACCTTTTGTGTTTCGCCGCCAGAAAGCTCTGTTACCAGCCGCATCGCGTAGGGAGATAAAGAAAGCCGTTCCATCAGTTTCTGGACCAATTCCAGATCGCTTTCTACGATATCCCATTTGATATAAGGCTTTCGGCCGAGTAAAATCGCGTCAAAAACAGTTGTTTCAGAAAACTGACTGTTTTGCGCCACATACCCGATTCGCTGCGCCAATGTATTGCCATCCATATTGCGTATGGTATCGCCGTCAACAAAAACATCACCTGACTGCATCTTTAAAATCCGATTCAAACACTTAAGCAGGGTTGATTTACCCACGCCATTCGTGCCCAGTATTGCGACACATTCGTTTTTTTCAACCGAAAAGACAAGATCATCAAGCACTTTAATGCTGGGATACTGAAAACAGACATTTTTAACTTCAAGACTTATCAAGTGACTCGTTGCCCCCTCATCAGCAAATATAAAAACATAGGACCGCCAAAAAGACTTGTCAGCGCCCCAACTGGCAAAACAACCGGTGATATGACCGTTCTGGCCAGTGTGTCAGCGATCAGCAGGATAGCAGATCCGGCCAGCGCTGAAGCGGGGATTAAAAACCGGTGATCAGCGCCGATGATCCGTTTCATGATCTGCGGACCAATCAGACCAACAAAGCCGATCATGCCCAAAAATGAAACGGCTACAGAGGTTATCAGGGCTGACACCAGCAGTCCCCAGAAACGAACCCGCTGTGTGTCGACACCCAAAGCTTTGGCCGTCTCTTCACCATTGGCCAGCGCGTTATAATGCCATCGCTGAAAGAAAAAGAAAATAAGGCTGACAACCACCACGACACTTAAAATCAGCACTTCATTCCATGAGGCGCGTCCCAGGTCGCCAAATGCCCAGAAAACCGCAGCAGCAATCTTAATGTCAGCCGCGAAATACTGTATGATCGTTGTGCCTGCGGTAAATAGCGAGCCAAGCGCCACGCCGGCCAGGATGATCGACTGCGGTGAAAATCCGCGCATCTTAGCCAGTGTCAGGATGATTCCCATCGCACCCATGGAACAGGCAAACGCGAAGATGGTCACCAGATAGGGATTATTGATCGCGACTGAATCACCGGCTGTATGCAAAATGGTGCCGGCACTGAAGACAATGATCGCCAGATTCGCGCCAAAAACAGCCGCGTTGCTGATCCCCAGCGTCATCGGAGAAGCCAGCGGATTTTTCATCGTGTTTTGCATCACACAGCCAGATATGGAAAGGCCGGCGCCTGCCATCAGTGCCGCAATCACCCGCGGCAGCCGAATCCTCCAGACAACCATGGTCGCCCTCTCATCGCCAAATCCAGCCAGCGTCTTGAGCACGTCCCACGGATTAAGACTCGCGGCTCCGGCGTTGACGCACACCAGCATCAAGACAAATACCAGTAGTGTCATCAAAAGCAGAATCAGCCATTTGCGGCGAATATGCTGATGATACGCCGCGACACGATCTGCTTTTGCGGTACTGGTTATCAAGCGATCTTTGTCCGCAGCGTGAACGTTGCTCACACTGCGGACGTTTGCCTCACGCGTTTTCCGGGTTGTTACTGGCAGGTTTTCCGTTTTCTCGTTCATCAGCTTACCAGCCGCGATGATAAGATTTAAAGCAGTCCAGACACACTTTCTGCTCATCTTGCAAACGCATCATATGCTCAGGAGCCGATTCACCGCAAGATTCACAGACGACACTGGTAAACAGGCGCGCCTGCTCAGGCAGATCAAATTCGGGAACCGATAGAGCAAACGTTTGCTCCGCAGGTGCTTCCAGCAGATACCGCTGCCAGTCCTCACGGCTCATATCCGGATCTGATTTCGGCTTCAAAACAACCCTCACCTTATCGCCGCTGTTTCTGCAGAAAAAAGAAAATGCCATCTTTCCGGTTGGACGGTAAATCAAGTTGCCTTTACCCATCGTGCAGCTGGTCAGTACCTGCACCGCGTCCACGCCGCAGGCATCATTTTCTGTGACACAAACAATTTCCTCGTCCTTTGCTGCAGAATCCTCCCGGTCAACGGGTTTACCAAGCTGATCCATGGCAATTTGTGCCGCGCGAAAACCAATCGCCAGCCCGGGACATTCATGTCCGTGGAAAGCCACACATTTTTCCCATAGTTTCTGATTCATACGATCCTCCTTTTATAATGTAAGGTTGTTCTGTTGTTACTACGATGTTATTATTCTGTCATTTTCCAGCCCATTTCTGCGATCGTTGTATGGACAGTTTCATGAACCAGACCATCTTGCGCGATCATTTCCAGATATGCCAGCGCCTTTTTTTCTGTCTCTTCATCTGCATTTCCATAGGTCACTGCTCTTTTGCCAGACGTCTGGCATGTTCCAGCATTTCAAGAGAAACATCAATGCCTGTCGTATGTGGCACTTACAGAGCACAAAAAAACCATCACCCCGTCTTCTGACGAACATGACAGCCTTCATAGCCGAGTTAATATTCAATAACGCTTTTCGCCTGGCTCAAAGGATTGATGGTCGGTCGTTCAGATCTTATCCAGCACATTGATTCACATGATGCCGGCAGTCCCTTCTCATCAACAGACCCATTAAAAACTCATTTTGCAAAACCGGGATTTCAATCCCTGACGATATGCTTCTGCACACCTCAATGAAATTAACTATATAGCATAGAGAAGCTTACAGTCAAGGGTTGAGAAGTCGTGCCCCTCAAATATCATGATCATGATTTGTGATCTGTAAAACTTTGGTGCCAGGCACTTTATTGATCTGTAAAACTTTGGTGCCTGGCACCATTTTTTTCTCTTTTTTAAAACAAGGGACACACAGCTGTTGCTTGATGCGAAACAGCCTGAGCATGATTCGTGATCTGGATTACGGTTTTTTCGATTAATCTATGACATAATAAATTTTTTAGAACACGATATTGATGCGCATCGCTTAGGCCGAAAGGAGTCTCATAAGATGGACAAAAAGAAAATCGCTTTTTTTGACGCAAAACCGTATGATCATATCTGGATGGACAATCTAAAAGAATCATTTGGATTTGAGTTGAAATATTTTGAAAGCCGTCTGAACCACGACACAGTTAAACTGGCACAGGGGCTGGACGGCGTTATTGCTTTTGTTAATGATACAGTTGATGCACCCGTCATTCATGCACTCTATGAAGATGGCATTCATGTGATTGCTTTGCGGTGTGCGGGGTACAATCATGTTGATTTTCAAGCTGCCTTTGGCAAAGTGCATGTTCTGCATGTACCTGCCTATTCTCCATATGCGGTCGCTGAACATGCCGCAGCGCTTCTGTTGTCTCTGAATCGAAAAATACATCGTGCTTATAACAGAACACGAGATTTCAACTTCAGTATCAATGGACTGACAGGGTTTGATCTGCACGATAAAACAGCCGGGATTATCGGGACCGGAAAAATCGGCAGAGTATTTATTGATATCTGCCGTGGTTTTGGCATGAAAGTGCTGGCCTATGATCCTTATCCGATCGAAGACAGTGATATCAAATATGTCAGTCTCAATGAACTGATTAAACAGTCAGACATTATATCCCTGCATTGTCCGCTGACGCCTGACACGCACCATATCATCAGCGCGGATGCTTTAGAAAAGGTCAAAAAAGGGGCTATCATCATCAACACCTCACGCGGTTCCCTGATCGACAGCCTGGCCCTGATTGATGCAATTAAATCAGGTCATCTGGGTGGTGCCGGACTCGATGTCTATGAAGAAGAATCAGACGTCTTTTATGAAGATTTATCTGCTTCGGTTATTCAGGATGATGTCCTGGCCCGTCTGGTAACCTTGCCCAATGTGCTGATCACCTCACACCAGGCCTTTCTTACCGGGGAAGCTTTGGAAAATATCGCCCGGACAACGCTTCAAAACCTGCGCCAGTTTTTTGACGGCGAACCGCTGCCGCATGAAATATGTTACCAGTGCCATAAGTATGGAAAATGCGACCGCAAACACCGGGAACGCTGTTTTTAGACAAATGACATGCATTTAGCTGGCCAGCATGCTGGTTATAGGTTTATGTATGCTTGCGAAACCATTCAAGCAACTGCTCCGCTTCCTGCGCTGAATCGGCCCTGGTTGAGTAGGTCACCAGCGTTGGATCAAGCTCAGTGTGCATCCACTTGATCATTTCAATGCTGCCATGAACCGCGACAGCTTTTCCGCCTGCTTGTACCTTCTTGAACAAATTAAGAAAACCCGCATGTGTGCCGTTTCCTTCGCCGGGAACATAATCCAGCAGATACAGGCCTTTTGACGCAATCAGGTCATCCGCATGAATCAATGCCCCGGGCCCGTCCCAGTGATAACGAACACGACCCACGATCTCCGCTTCTTCTTCAAGTGCCGGCAAGGCCCAGCGCCGAAACATATCTGTGCCAATCATACAGCTGAAATCACACTGCAAAGTCGCGCCGCTTTTTCGCGGCAAGAAACCGGCTTTTCGGGTTGCGTCCCAAACATCCATAAAAACCTGGCGTGCGCTTGCCATCGCCTGGTCAATCGTCTCCGGACAATCGAGCAAATCAAGGCAAAGACTTTCTGCACCCCTGACAGCCAGGAGCAGATCCATGTTGGTGTGTAAGTCAATCGGATTGATCAGCATGTTGCCTTCTGCTTTGTTAGCCATCAGAGAGATATACGTGAGCATGCGCTGCCAAAGCGGATCTTGTTCCTGAATCTTCAGCGGCAGTACATCCTTCCAGTCTTCTACGAACGGTACAGACCAGTTTGTGTCCATTGAATCAGGATGAAAACTAAGCGCTCCACCACAAAAAGCTGCAATCTCATCACAGCCAAAACTCAGAAAAGCCGAAGGAATCGCCTCGCCTAAATAAAGATTTGACTCAGCGTTTCGAAGCACGCCGTCCGTTAAGGCATTCAGATCACCGTTGACACGGTTATAATAGTTATCAGGATAAGGCTCATAATCGGCAAAGGCCGGATTAGGTGCCGTAATACTGACAATCGGCCGGTCGATCATATCGCCCTGCCAGAATGCGTCCCAGCGTTTTAACGCTTCATCGTAATCAGGTTTTAAACTGAGCTGTTTTTTTGAAGAACATGTCTCGTAATCTTTCATACATCTCACCCGCTCATATCGCATGCTCTTTAATGAAACTCTCGCATACGCTTTGCTGAAAATTAATGAATTCAAATGCCACTGGTCGTATTCTAGCATGAAGCATAAAGCATATACATTGATTTATGCGCTTAATACATGTCATTATGTGATCTATGACCACCCCGTGTATAAAAGTTCCATTATTTCCCTTATCCGGCTATGTTGATGACAAAAACGGCAGAAGCAAACTTCCTTTTTGGTACCACGTACGAATTCGGAAGAGCGTCAGACGGGTAAATGGTCCAGAGCTGTG
>SLHU01000357.1 GCA_007135995.1 Clostridiales bacterium
CGGGCAGCGTTGATCGGCTGGCGGCACCAACAGGGTCTGTCACACGTCTTCCCAGTGTCTTCATGCTGCGGTAAAACCAGATACCGGTCATCACCGTTGCGCATAAATCAGCAAAAGGCGCCGCATACAGCAGGCCGTTCAAACCCCAGAACAACGGGAAAATCAAAATCGCCGGGATGAGAATGATTAACTGCCGTGTCAGCGTCAGGAACATGGCTGAGCGGTACTGACCGATTGCCTGGAAATAATTGGAACCGATAATCTGAAAGCCGACCAGCGGCATAAACATAAACCATCGCACGACGGCATGACTGCCAAACGCGACAAGATCCGGGCTTTGGTTAAACATTGAGATCAGCTGTGAGGGAAACAGAAAAATGATCCCATAACTGATCATAGCTATGAGGGTCGCGTAAACGGATGCCAGTTTAGCAGTCTTCTTCACCCGGTCATACAGACCTGCGCCGTAGTTAAAGCTGATGATCGGCACGATCCCCTGCTTCACACCGATGATCGGCAGCAAAAACAGCATTTGCAGGCTGTTGATGATGCCCATTCCTGATATGGCGATATCCCCGCCGTAAACCAGAAGACTGCGGTTCAGAAACGTGATCAGGACACTATTGACCAGCTGCAGAAGAAAACCCGGGAGACCCAGCTTGGAAATGCTGCTGATCATTGGTAAATCAGGAATCATATGCTTAAGTCTTATTTTATGCGTACTGCGTTTCCCCCGGAAATAAATGACAATCCAGGTGAAAGAGATGCCTTGTGCAATGACAGTCGCGAGCGCAGCGCCTGTCATGCCCATATTCAGACCAAATATGAAGATCGGGTCCAGAATAATATTGATGATCGCGCCGATCATCATCGTCAGCATCGCGATTTTGGGACTGCCGTCAGCTCTGACAAAATTATTCATGCCCAGGCTGCCGATCTGAAAAATCGACCCAAAAAAGATGATTCGCATGTATTCCATGGTAAACGGCATGACACGCTCACTGGCGCCAAACAAAATCACCAAAGGCCGCAGAAATATCTGTCCAATCAGACTGTACAGAAAACCAAATACGATGAGCATCATAAAGGCGTTTCCAAGTGCTTTTTCAGCGTCTTTTTCTTTGCCTTCACCCAGCTTGATTGCAAACAGCGTTGAGCCGCCCACACCAAATAAAAAGCCAAATGCCATAAGAATAACCATCAGGGGGAAGCCAATGGTGATCCCGGCCAGCCCGTCCGCGCCAAGATCAGGACTGTTGCCGATAAATATCCGGTCGATAAAATTGTAAAGTGACGCGACCATCATACCTACAATCGCCGGTGCTGAATACTTCAGGATCAGTTTATTGATGCTTTCATGTCCAAGTGGATTATCGGGTTTTATGCTGTGTTCTATATTCTCCATACACGATTACTTTCCGCAGTCGCCTTGCCTGCTGGTGTTTACAAGTGATTCAGATTTTCTGACCATTTGTTCTAAAAGCTGATAAAGACAATCTTCAGTCTCCTGATCCATATCTTCAGTCAGTGATTGTGTCCAGTAGTAGATATGGCTTTTTATTTCAGCTTCCAGTGATTTTGACTTATCGCTCAGATAAACCCGCTTACAGCGTTTATCTGTTTCATCCTTTTCCCGGCTGACATACTGTTTTTCTTCCAGTGTCCGGATTGCCCGGGCAGTCGCTGCCTTATCGATAATCAGAAATCGTGACATCTCATCCTGAGTCGCTCCGTCTTTATTATATAAAAAGAGCAGAAAAGGATATTCTGCCGATGTGATGTCATACGGTTTTAAAACACTATTCAGATAGACGCGTGACTGTCTGAACAGTATCGATATCATTCTGCCAACGGTTCTTGCCACAAAGACCTCCTGACCCGGAACAATCTTCCGGTTGATACTGCTGCAAAAAAACAAGCGCTGATGCGCAGCCCATAAAGTTGATACATCAACTATTTTACTCATATTAGTTGATTTGTCAACGGCTTTTTTAACAAATATCCCACGAAACTTTTATCCCTGTCAGACTGATGGCTGCCCTCAGCCACGAAAACGCGTGTCTTCAGATATCAGGTGAACGGATCATTGCCGGTCATATGATCCGTCTGATTGATGCGCACACTTGATCACTAGCTGGCGGTGCCGATTCACTGGTGTTGATCAGCCAGAACGCCTGAAGCTGCATAGGTGATCTGCCGACAGGGTGCTGAAATGCCAGACAATAGGCGAAGAAAAAAAGAATGTTCGCCATTCATACAGTCATGTATCCACAATTGCTGGATAGGAAGAAAAATGAGTGTTACTATGGAATTAAGTCAGGCATCCTGCTCAGTAAAAAGCTCAGAGATCGGGTGTCATAATTAAATCAGGAGGACAAGGACGATGAAATACGGATATATGGGACGCAGTAATCTGGTTGTCAGCAAAGTCTGTTTGGGTACCATGCACTTCGGCCGTGTGACGCCAGATGATGAAGCTTTTGCGATCATGGATAAAGCGCTGGAAATGGGCATTAACTTTTTTGATACCGCCAATGTTTACGGAGGCGAAACCGGACAAACAGAAACAGTCATCGGCCGCTGGTTCAGCCAGGGCGGCGGCAGACGTGAGCAGGTTGTTCTTGCCAGCAAAGTATATAATGACATGGTGCGTGACCGTTATGTACCAAATGATGATAAAGGAATATCAGCATTTAAGGTTCGCAGGCATCTTGAAGATTCACTACGACGCCTGCAGACCGATCATCTTGATTTGTATCAGGTGCATCACATTGACCGGCGGATCAGCGAAGATGAGTTCTGGAATACATTTTCCCAGCAGATCAGTGACGGTAAAACGCAGTACATCGGAACCAGTAATTTTACAGGCTGGGGACTGGCCAAGTTCCAGATGTCTGCCCGTCAGCGCGGTTTGCTGGGTATCGTATCAGAGCAGTCGATGTATAATATGCTGTGTCGGTATCCAGAATTAGAGGTGATTCCCGCGGCCCGGGAATTCGGAATTGGCCTGTTCCCTTATATGCCGCTGGCCGGTGGTCTGCTGACCGGCAAAAAGAAAGCGAAAGAGGGATCCCGGACCAGTCAGGTATCCGGCGAATACGGCATCTCTCTGGATCAAAATCAGCAGCTGGACCAGTTTTCCGCGTTTTGCGGTCAGCTCGGCGAAGCAGAAGCGGTTGTCGCGATCGCCTGGGTACTGGCCAATCCAGTAGTTTCATCAGCGATTGTCGGGGTCAGGACCCTGGAGCATCTTGATCTGCTTGAAAGGGCTTCTGAGCTTCATCTCGATGAAGATAGCCTCAGTTATCTTAATAAACTGTTTGATATTAACAGCGGCCGGCCCCTGAGGCCTGCTGAAGCGCCTGAAGCATATGCCTGGTGATCTGGTCTGAAGCGCCTGAAACATATGCCTGGTCATCTGGCCTGAAAAATTAACCTTGTACTATGATATTATGCGTCGAGCGCTTGAATCATATCATCTGCCAGCTGCCTGACGGGCTCAACGCATTGGTCCCCGTACTCAGCGATTATTTTCACCAGCGCGCTGCCGACAATCACACCGTCCGCGATGGCTGCCATCTGGCTGACCTGCCGGGGTGTTGATATGCCAAAACCCACTGCACAGGGAATATCCCGCACTTTTTTCAGCTGGACGATCAGATCACTGATCTGATCGTCCAGCTGGCTTCTGACGCCGGTAACCCCAAGCGAAGAAACGCAGTAGATAAAACCGCTGGCCTTTTCTGCTATTTTCCTGATACGGCCGGCAGATGTCGGCGCGATCATGCTGATCAGATGCACCTTGTTCTGACTGAAAGCGGGACGAAATTCTTCGCTTTCTTCAAATGGCACATCTGGTATGATCACGGCATCAATACCGCAGTCTCCGCAGCGTTTCGCGAAACGGTCAATCCCATACCGGAAAACCGGATTGGCATAGGTCATCAGCGCCAGTGCTGTCTGACAATCCCCGCGGATCCGCTCAACAAGATTAAACACACTGTCCAGATTTGTACCAGCCGCAAGCGAACGCTCGTCTGCGGCCTGAATAACAGGGCCTTCAGCCACAGGATCCGAAAATGGAATGCCCAGTTCGATCAGGTCAGCGCCTGCTGCAGCCAGGGTGAGAACCAGTTTTTCTGTTACATCTAATGATGGATCGCCGGCGGTGATAAACGGAATAAACGCCTTGCGGCGACCTGTAAAAACGCGTTCAATTCTATTCACTGATCTTTTCCCCCTTATAACGTGCCATTGCGGCAACATCTTTATCTCCGCGTCCGGACAAATTAATGACCATTATCTGATCAGGCTTCATACGCGGTGCCAGCTGGCAGGCGTACGCCACTGCATGGGCACTTTCAATCGCGGGGATGATACCTTCGGTACGTGAAAGATATTCAAAAGCTCGCACCGCCTCATCATCCTTCACAGGCACATATTCGGCCCGGCCAATATCTTTCAGATAAGCATGCTCAGGACCGACACCCGGATAGTCAAGGCCAGCTGATATAGAGTAGACAGGGGCGATCTGTCCCTGGTCGTCCTGGCAGAAATAGGATTTCATGCCATGAAAAATCCCCGGATTGCCCAGTGTCATCGTCGCCGCTGAATCGGCTGTTTCAATGCCCCTGCCGGCCGCTTCGCAGCCAATCAGCCTCACCTGGCTGTCTTCGGTGAACGCGTGAAACAGTCCAATC
This sequence comes from Clostridiales bacterium, assembly GCA_007135995.1. GTDB lineage: Bacteria > Bacillota > Clostridia > Saccharofermentanales > UBA5734 > SLHU01. The sequence continues at coordinate 4,701 of SLHU01000357.1, forward strand.
GCATTGCTGCCGCCACCCACGCAGGCCAGCAGCACATCCGGAAGACGTCCGGTTTTTTCCTGAAGCTGCGCTTTCACTTCTTTGCCGATAACGCTTTGAAAATCTCTGACAATCGTAGGGAAAGGATGCGGTCCCATCACTGAGCCCAGTACATAATGTGTATCCTGCACCTGACGGGTCCATTCGCGCATCGTTTCATTAACAGCATCCTTCAAAGTTGCGGTCCCGCTTTCAACAGGATGGACCTCAGCGCCCAGCAGTTTCATGCGATAAACATTAAGCGCCTGCCGGTTCATATCCTCAACGCCCATGTAGATTTCACATTTCAGACCAAGCAGCGCCGCCGCTGTCGCGGTTGCCACACCGTGCTGACCAGCACCGGTCTCAGCGATAACACGTGTTTTCCCCATGTACCTCGCCAGCAGGACTTGTCCCAGCACATTATTTATTTTATGTGATCCGGTATGGTTCAAGTCTTCCCTTTTCAGATAAATCTGGGCACCGCCCAGGTCAGCCGTCATATTAGCGGCAAAAGTCAGTCTGGAAGGCCTTCCGGCATAATCTGCAAGCAGGCGATCCAGCGCTTGTGTGAAGGAATCATCTCTGCAGGCTTTATTGTAGCTGCTTTCAAGTTCCAAAATGGCAGGCATCAGTGTCTCCGGCACATATTGTCCGCCGTGTATGCCAAAACGTCCATTATTCATGTTGTTTTCCTCCTGTTTTAAAGGTCAGCAATAAAAAAAGCTCCTGCCCCAAAGAAGGGACAAAAGCTATTACTTCTGCGGTACCACCCAAATTGGCGCAAGCGCCCACTTGACAGCATACGATCATATGCCTGCTCCTGATAACGGACAGCATCCCGTAAGCGCCTACTGACGACACGTCGCTTTCGGA
>SLHU01000030.1 GCA_007135995.1 Clostridiales bacterium
AGAAGAAGAAAAAAACAAAGTTTATTGATGACGGCCGCACAATCGCCAATATGGATGTTGATGGAATGCCCTGGCATTTAAAGCGGCAGCGCCGGCAAAAAAGGCGAAAAGCACAGCCATCGGAATGGGATCTGCTGGATTTGTCGCGAAAAGAACGATTTGCCATGATCTGGGGCGGTGTTCTGGCCATTCTGCCCTGGGTGCTTCTTTATGCGGTGCTTTTTTTTCTGGCGGCCCTTTTTCTTGATTTGTTCTGGCTGCGCTAGTGTTATCGCTAGTGTTACCAGCGTCAATTGTGCGATAGTGTGTTTTCACGAGTGTTATCAGTGTCAATTATCTGACAGGGGCCTCCTGAGCTCTTACAGGCGGCCATCCTGTGCAATGTGATGATCTGTCAGCTTTATCCCATGGCTTATGCCGCCGTCATTTTTCATTGATCAAAGACTGATCAGACCTTCGTGTGCAGACAATGCAGGACGGAGGTCTTATTGATTGTGCCCGCATGTTGTTGTAGTATGCAAAGTATAATTACCGGACAGAAGATCTTGCCAGCAGACTGAATGAATGTGTGGGGTATAAGAAATTGGAAATTAAAGGACTGACTTTAAATGCAAAAGAACTGCCGATACTGGCTGATGTTGATGTTTTGATTGCCGGCGGCGGCACCGCAGGGGCTGTGGCCGGCATCGCAGCTGCCAGAGAAGGTGCACGTGCGCTTGTGGTCGAGCGGTACGGAGCGCTTGGCGGCTCGGGCTCTCTTGCTCAGGTATCGCCGCTGATGTCGCTTAAAATACCGGATAAACCTGAGCCTTGTTCAATCAACGGGCTGATTAAACGGCAGATGATGAAAGAGGGCCTTGCAGCAGTGGATCAAAATGGACAGGACGGATGGTTTAATTCTGCTATGCTCCCGTTTATACTCGACGATCTGATAACGTCTTATGGCTGTGATGTGCTTTATGATACAACCGTGATTGGTGCTGCCATGCAGGACAATGAATTACAAGGTTTAGTGGTCCAGACCCGCGGCGGCGGGAAAGGGCTGATTCGATCACGTTGTGTCATAGATGCGACAGGAGACGCACTGGCTGCGAAGCTGGCAGGCGCGAACTGTTTTGAGGGGCGCGAGTCTGATGGTGCCAATCAGTCCGTCTCACTTCGCTTCACATTGGGCGGTATTGATCTGGCGCAGCTCCAGTCTTTCCTTTCCGATATCGGTCAGTCATGGGGCCTGGGGCTGCCGCTGCTTGAAACGGCGTCTATCTGGGGACAGTCTGACACATATCCGCTGGAACGCGTTTTTCGTCAGGGTATGAAAAACGGTCTGCTTCATTATGAAGACGGCAAGTTTTTCCAGGCTTTTACAATTCCCGGCATGGGTGCGGCCATGACCTTTAACTGTCCGGAAATCCCGGACATGAAGCAGGCACTGGATCCGTTTAAAACAAGCCGCGCATATGTTACGGGGCGGAAAATGACTGTCAGGCTGCATCGTTTTTTGAAACTGATGGTACCGGGTTTCGAGAACAGTTATTTTTTATCCAGCGGTCCTATGCTGGGCGTACGGGAATCAAGACGTGTTGATGCCGTCTTCAATTTATCGGTACAAGACTATCTTCAGTGCCGGAAATATGATGATGGCATCGCGCAGACTGCCTATCCGATTGATATTCATGGTGAAGAGGGTGTGGATTATCAGGAAGAAGACATTCCGAAAGGTGACTTTTTCGAAATACCGTTTCGATGTCTGATACCAGCAGGTACCGGTCGGCTTCTGGTTGCCGGCCGCTGTATCGGCGCGTCGTTTGCCGCACAGTCAGCTGCACGTATTCAGCCGGTCTGCCGGGCAACGGGTGAAGCTGCCGGCATTGGCGCGGCCTGGCTGGCGAGAAAATACAAGCCTTCAGATGATGGAAAACGGTCTGCGACAGCTGAGCTTATTAAAGGATCTGATATCAGAGCACGAATGATTGCTCATGGAGGCATTTTTCTGAAACGCTGAACCCTGTAAAACGGGTCATCAGGACAGCTGGTCAATTGTTAGTCAACTTGTTATAATAAGTTAGCGCTTCATGAATGACGTTTTCTGCATACACTGCATGTCCCGCTTATGCCGTCCTGTGTTGAAGAGGCTGCGGCCGGAACTGACCGATCTGAAACCTGGAGGAAAGACTCATGGATAATCACGCTTTTGAGCTGTTGACAGAACAGGCCAATGAAGGCACGCGCCAGATTGACAGGCTTTCAACCGTACATATGCTGAACATGATCAATGATGAAGATCAGAAAGTCGCGCCGGCTGTCGCGAAGGAAATTCCGGCAATTGCCAGCGCGGTAGACGGCATCGCAGCGAGAATGAAACAGGGAGGCCGCCTGATTTATTGCGGTGCCGGTACATCCGGCAGACTAGGTGTTCTGGACGCTTCTGAGTGTCCGCCCACATATGGCACATCACCGGATCAGGTGATTGGCGTGATTGCCGGGGGATTTAATGCGCTGGTGAGCGCGGCAGAAGGTGCTGAAGATGATCAAGCGCTGGCCAGACAGGATTTGGCACAGCTTGCCTTAACAGATAAAGACACACTGCTGGGTATCGCGGCAAGTGGCCGGACGCCCTATGTTTTGAGTGCTATGGAAGCGGCCAGGGAAAAAGGGTGTCTGGTGGTCGCATTTTCATGCAATCCCGGCTCGGCTATGGCCAAAGAGGCAGATATCGCGATCACACCGGCCGTCGGACCGGAGGTGATTGCAGGATCCACGCGTATGAAAGCAGGCACAGCCACGAAACTTGTTTTGAACATGATTTCGACGGCGGTCATGATAAGGCTTGGCAAGGTTTACGGGAACCTGATGATTGACGTAAAGGCAACAAATGAGAAACTGAAGATCAGAGCCAGGAAGATTGTCATGCAGGCTGCCGGTGTCACAGAAGAAACCGCAGATAACATGCTTCATGAAACAGATTTCGATGTCAGATTATCTGTTTTCGCGCTTCTTTCCGGCTGCGGACCAGATCAGGCCAAAGAAAAGCTCGAAGCCGCGGGCAACCTGATCCATCTGGCCCTGGATGATATCAATCAGGAATAGTATCAGTCAGGAGTAGTATCAGTCAGGATTGGCGAGAAAAAATAACGGTGACATTTGTTAATCAGCAAGATGCAGGTGAATGATGGCGTATATTATTGGAATCGACGCTGGCGGCACATCTACAAAAGCAGTCGCGTACACAACGGCCGGGCATGAGCTGGGCCGTTTCAAAGCAGGCAGCGCGAACCCCGCCGCGGCCGGCCTGCAGCAGGCAGCACATAATCTGGAACGGGTAATCGCGTTATGCAGGGAACAGTGGGGAGAGGAAGTTGATTATATCCTGATTGGCGCTGCCGGTGTTGAAACAGGCCAGCTGAAACCACAGCTGCTCAGCATGATGCGTGAACTAAACCCGAAAATCACAGTTGATCTGATCAGTGACGCGCTCCTGGTTCTGGAAGCGAGACTGGAGGACCGGGATGGGATTGCCCTGATTGCCGGTACCGGATCGGTTGCCTGGGGTAAGCAAGGACGCCGGACACACAGAGTCGGCGGCTGGGGACACCTGATCGGCGATCTTGGCAGCGGTTACGCGATTGCGATGCAGGCCATTCGTGAAATGGCCGCGTGCATCGATAGCGGACAGCCCGTGAACCCGTTGGGTGAACAGATTATGAAGCATCTTCAGATAAACAGCTGGCGGGGTATTGTCGATTTTGTCTATCAATCCGATAAAGCAGGCATCGCCTCGCTTTTGCCCATGCTGGAACAAGCTGCCGTTGAACAAGATCAGACAGCGGTTGCTTTGTTCAATGAGGCTGTCACGCATCTGTGTCAAATGACCTGTCTGTGCGCCAACGTACTGCAGATCAGCAGGCCGCATGTCGCAGCCAGCGGCAGTGTGCTGCAGCGCATTCCAATCGTACAGGAACAATTCAGCAGGCAGATGGAGCAGCAGATGCCGGGTTCGGTCATTGATTACCAGCCAGTTGATGCGAATCGTGCTGCTTTATACCGCTACAGGAAGATGCAGTAAAGATAAAAGCAGATGCAGTAAAGTTAAAACATTAGCGGCCGTTCTTATCTTCACACAGGAGGTTAGTCATATGGATCATGCAGAACAAAACAGGTGTTGGCAGCCACAGCCACTTGAAAGTCGGCTGCATTCTGATGTCATAGCGCTCTGGAATGCTTGCTGCGGCCCCGGAAAGCTTGTGTACCGGCAACTGGACGAGGCTGCTTTCAAAAAGCTTTTTATCGAAGCTGAGCCCGGTGTTCACATCATCAGTAAGGTTATCCTGGCTGACGAAACCGTTGTTGGATTTGCCAGCGGAACCTTTCGAGACGGTGCTGAACAAGGTTACATAACCATCCTTCTGGTTGCTGAAAACTGGCGCCGCAAAGGCATTGGACAAACCTTGCTGTCAGCGCTTGAGCACGATATGAAGGATGCGGCGAAAGGCAGCATCAACCGGTTTGAGGTGATGTTTTTTAATCCTGTCACACTCAGCTGGATTGTTCCGGGAACAGAAAACGACGACCATCCGAACGCGCCGGGCGTGGATGTCAGCTGCGACGGCTATTTATTTCTCAAAAATCAGGCGTTTTACCAGAAATGAAAAAGGATATTGGCTGGTACAGTCCTATCCTCTTTATTTCAAAAGGGAAATTCAGAATGAATTTCTTCAAACCGGTTTTAACAAAGCTGTTTTTGGAAATGATTTTTTAAGTATCTCACCTCAAAAAGAAGAAGGGTATGAGGAGATTATCAATGAAAGGGGAGAATATCTTTTCTCAGTTGCCTTTGAGGAAGGTTATGAACCTGTGGAGCAGACCAATAATATCACTTTATTGGTTTTTTTCTTTTCTCTTTTATCCCTCGTTCTTATTTTGGGTTATGAATTCATAAAAACACTTTGGATAAAAGGGCAGGGCCTTGCTGCCGTTTTCTACACAGCTGCTATTTTAGTTGCCATTCGTTCCTTGATGTTGTTTTTCGGTTTTCCTCAGGATTATTTTGATTTTGAACTTTTTGATTCAAGCAGGTATGCATCTTCCTGGTTAAACCCAAGCTTGGGAGACCTTTTACTTAATGTGCTTTGTTTTGCAGTGCTATTTTCATTGATGCTTGCTTTTATTAGGTTAAAGACATTTGTTAACCTAATTGCCTCTTTGAAAAACAGCTTCAGCAAATGGTTCTTTTTCATTCTGGTGTATGCGGTAGCATTGATCCTGCTCGTGGTTTTTTATGGACTTTACATCAATATTCTTAGTAATTCCCAATGGGAATTGAACATCCTAAGTTTACCCTCTTTGGATTACCTGAAAATGATAAGTTTGTTTATCATATTTTTAGGAGCAGCGGGATACACCCTTTTTTCCATTATGGGACTGAGTTTGGTGTTGGATGATAAAAAAGAGGATAAAGTTTATGCATTGAAAGTTTTGCTCTTATTCTCTTTACCTATTGTTATTCTACTTCTGTTTTATAATTGGGTACACCTTTTGGCTTTTATTACCCATATCATTTTTTTGGTGTCTATCA
>SLHU01000245.1 GCA_007135995.1 Clostridiales bacterium
ACGCGATGATGATATGATCCTGAAGGCTCGTGAAATCTGTAAAAGGATCGAAGACGAGCTTGATTATCCCGGTCAGATCAAAGTACATATTATCAGGGAGACACGAGTGACAGAATTCGCCAAGTAGGCATCACCTGTACGGATAGGACAAGCATATAACCAGGAGATGGCTCTGAAGTGTATTTAATTACCTGAGAGTCATCTCTTTTTTTGCCCGGATTTCAGCCTGATATGGATCCGGCTTTTTTGTCCGGATTCCAGCCCGATATGGAACCAGCCTTTTTGCCCGGATTCCAGCCTGATATGGAACCGGCAGAATCGGGCAAAATATGTTAGAATAGAGCTACTTAAAATTAGGAGGCATGCATTTGAATATACTTTTTATTGGTGATCTGGTAGGTTCCTCAGGTCGCAGGATTTTGAAGGCGAAGCTGCCGGCTCTCAAGGAGCGCTATCAGATTGATCTTTGCATCGCCAACGCAGAAAACGCGGCAGCCGGACTGGGCTTGACACAGGATCTGGCACATGAGATAAATGACAGTGGTGTTGATATTCTGACGCTTGGAAACCATAGCTGGTCGAAGCGGGATCTGCTTCATACAGCTGACCACATTCCGTTTTTGATCAGGCCGATGAATGTTCCTAAAGCTTGGCCAGGTCTTTCATATACAGTTGTTCATCATAAAAAAGGAAAGGTGCTGGTTTTAAATCTGCTGGGACGCGTTTTCATGGACCAGGCAGATGATCCTTTTGCTGCTGTTGATAAAGTAATGGCTACCGTCAAGAAAGATCAGAATATCAGCATGATGGTTGTTGACTTTCACGCGGAAGCTACATCTGAAAAAAACGCGATGGGTCATTATCTGGACGGCCGTGCGTCGCTTGTCGCGGGCACACATACACATGTGCAAACCGCCGATGAGAGAATTCTTGAAAAAGGGACCGCCTATATAACGGATGTCGGCATGACAGGTCCTCTGAACAGTATTATCGGGATGGAAGTCGCGTCGTCACTGAGACGTTTTGTTGAACGGCTGCCGTCGCCTTATGCCTGCGCGAAGGGACCGGCTGTTTTATCTGCGATTGCTGTCAGCATTCATGAAGCATCCGGCAAGGCTGAGAAAATCGAACGCATTCTTGTTCATGAACATGAGTCAGCGACCCTGCCTAAGTAAAATATTTGAAGAGGTTTTCTTTGCCAATTATAATAAAGGTTAATCAGATCAGGTTGATCATATGAGAATCAGTGATAAAAACAGTCAGAAAAACCGGCTGTGTCAGCCGCGACAGTCAGGCAGCCTGCCAAAGGTGCTTGCCTGTTTGCTGTGCGCCGCTTTTCTGTTATTGGCTTTAGCCGGCTGTCTGGCTGATGTCCAAATGACAGAACCAGAAGAAATGCCGCCTGTTACAACAGCTGACCCGACGCAGACAAGCGAAACAGCTGCATCTGATGATGATCAGGAACAAGACACGGCTCCTTCAGACCCGTATCTGCAAAGGCCTTCACAGCCTGGCGGTACGCTTCGCTTATGGTGGCCGCTTGAAGAGGGCGCGGCACATCCGCTGCTTGCACAAAGCCGATCAGCTCAGGCAGTGTTCAGTCTGGTTTTTGAAGGCTTGTTTACCGTGATGGATGACCAGACCCTAAAGCCTGGTTTGGCAGACACAATGTCTGACCCCGCCGATGCCGCTCAGGTTATTTTGCATCTGAAACGCGGAACATCTTTTCACCACGGTGAGAATGTAACAGCACACGACGCGGCAACTTGCATCGCATATATCCTTGACCATCCGGAACAGTCGCCTTTTGCTGCCGGTCTTCGATCAATCACTGGTGTAACGGCAGAAGATGACTACACACTGATTCTTGAACTGAGCGAGCCGGATCCATGGCTTGCTTATCAGCTCACTTTCCCGGTACTGCCTGCGGCTTATCTGGACCTGGCTGCGGACGCCTTGATTCCGGGAACAGGATTGTTTTCGATGCGTGAATGGTCAGATGATCAGACGCTGCTGCTGACTAAAGCAAAACCTACAGATGATCCTTCTGAGCTGCGGGAGATCCGTGTGCGCACGTACGCTGATCTGCGTGCGGCGCTGACAGGGTTTTCGTCAGATGAAATAGATCTCGTTTTTCTGGATGCTGAACTGTATCAGCTTTACCGGCCGCGGACCAGCCTGCGATTCAGAACATTTTCCGGCGAGCGGCAGATCTTTTTATCGTACAACACGGATACAGACGCTTTCTTGTCGTCTGAACCGCGTTTTCTGGCTCTTAAATATCTGGTCAGTCAAGTCTTTTACCAGGATTTATATCATGCGCTTGGAGAAACTGCCCAGGTACCCTTGTCGATCCGGACCGGATTGCTGGAAGGCCATATGCCTGATTTGCTGACCGTAATTGAAAGCTTTCAGCCACAAGCATGGGAAGATACTGATCACGTGCTGACGCTGATCAGGCCGGAGCAAGATGCAGCCCGGAGCATGATCGCGGACGAGATTGGACACATACTTGAACAGGCAGGCATCAGCTGGCAGGACAGACCGCTTACGGCAGCTGATTTTACCGAAGCGGTTCTTTCGGGCACTTACGATCTGGCGCTGATGGAAGCGGTTTTGCCCGCAGCACCTGATCCAGGCTGGCTTTATCTGTCAGAATTGGACCGCCGGCTTGACAGGCACGATATAAAGCCTGATGATCAGGAGGGTGAAACAGCCCGTCAGAGTACCGGGCTTGCTTTTGCAGATTATCACTACTGGCAGAATAATCTGCGCCAGATGTGGCGAAACCGCTCGCCGCAGCAGCTGATGGATGGCGAAAGTCTGGCTTTGCTGCTGAGCAATACGGCAGCCCGCGCCCCGTGGGACATTCTTGTTATCCGGCATGAGGCAATTTTATACAACGAAAGAATTATTGGCGTCAGCCGGCCGAACCGGTTCAGACCCTATGAAGGAATAGAGGATTTATGGGTATGGTCTACACGATAATTATCATCATGATGAGTATAGCCGATCAGATCATCAAGGCTGTAGTGAACAGGCATATCGGCGCCGGCGAAAGTCTTGTGGTGATTGACCGCTTCTTTTATCTGGTTAACCGGAAAAATACGGGTGCTGCCTGGAGCTTTTTGGCTGAGCCGGACTGGGGAATCTATTTTTTGTCAATCGTATCGGCAATTATCACTGTTTTCCTGCTGATCGCGATTTACCGCACCAGCCATCAGGGGCTTCGTCTGGCGCTGTCACTGATTTCATCCGGCAGTATCGGCAACCTGATTGACCGTGTCCGCCTGGGTGCAGTCACGGATTATCTTGATTTTCATTTCGGCAGTTATGTGTTTCCTACCTTCAATCTGGCCGATATCCTGATTGTTGCCGGGACAGGTCTGCTGATTATACTCATGCTGACGCGTCACCATCTGCTGGACGAACCGCTTTTGCCGTGGCAGAAGGTTGTCAAAACCAATGATTCAAGTGATACAGAATCAGAAACGGAAAACAGTTATAATGAAGTATTAGAGAATAAAGACGGCAAGCCGGATGAAATAAGCATCCGGCAAGTGAGCGGACCGAATCCGTTCATTGGAAAGGATCATGAACATGCTGAAAATTCTGACAGTAGACGCATCCTGTGAAATAGAAGAGGGCAGTCGTCTTGATTATTTTATCAGTCAGCAGCTGAGTGCGTTTTCGCGTTCATATATAAAGAAGCTGATTACTGAAGGCAGGGTGTCCATAGACGGCACCCCGGCAAAGGCGTCAGAAAAAGTCAGACAAGGCATGCAGATTGAAGTGGATGTACCCCCTGCTGTTACAATGGATATAGAACCAGAACAAATAACGCTGGATGTCGTCTATGAAGATGATTGGCTGATTGTGATCAATAAGCCGCAGGGTATGGTTGTTCATCCTGCGGCCGGACATCACCGGGGCACACTCGTAAACGCACTTTTACATCATTGTGAAGGCAGGCTTTCAGATCTCAATGGTGTGATCAGGCCGGGGATTATCCACAGAATTGATAAAGATACTTCGGGGCTGCTGCTGGTTGTCAAGGATAATCAGGTGCATGCCGCGATGGCAGAGCAGATACGAAGCCATACCATGACGCGGCTTTATCAGGCAGTTGTGTATGGCATGATAGAGGCAGAAGAAGGTATCATAGAGGCACCTGTCGGCCGAGATCCGCGCCACAGACAGCGAATGGCAGTTGTCGCTTCCGGCAAGCCGGCAGTGACCCGTTTTAAGGTTCTTAAACGGCTTCATGATGCAACATATATTGAAGCCAGACTGGAATCCGGGCGAACCCATCAGATCCGGGTTCACTGTAAATATATAAAACATCCGGTGATCGGTGATCCTTTATATGCGCCGGGACGAAAAACGTATAATCTGTCAGGCCAGGCACTGCATGCCGGTATGCTGGTTTTCGAACATCCGGTGGAAAAGCGTCAGATGACCTTGACGGCGCCGCTGCCATCCTATTTTACTGATCTGCTTGGCCAGCTTGAGTAAGCAAGCATCGAAGCGCTGAAAATAAAACAGCAAAAATGAAAAACATCAGCAAATCGAGAAAAACACAGCAGTGAAAACCGAGAAAAAAACAGCAAAACGAGACAAAATCATGAGCAGCGAGAACTTGTCCACAGGTCAAACGACGAACGCTAAAGGAGAGAAAGCACAGCGAAGGCTGTACGAATAAAATGAGTAAATTGCGAGAAAAATGGCATGAGAAAATGAAGCACAGACGAACACTTTGGTTTTCACGAAACAGTGTTTTGCTGTTTGTGCTGATGCTGATTTTTGGTATTGTTGTCACCAGTCACGTGCAGACTGTCAGGGCTGAGTTCAGGAGAAGCGATCTGGAAATCAGATATCGCCAGCGGCAAGAAGACCTGAGGCGCTACGAAGAAGAATATGAGCGGCTGACGGAAGAAAACCGGATACTCATCCAGCGTCAGGAAGACGCTATTGCTGAACTGCTGCAGCGTGAGGGGCAGGAAGATATCCTTGAAGGACTGCGGTTTAACCGCATGCTGGCAGGGTTTACCGAGGTCAGCGGTCAGGGTGTGCGGATTACACTCGATGATAAGCCGGATTACGATATCTTTCTTGATTCTGAAGATTCGATTGTCCATGACGGCGATATCAGGCATGTACTGGATCTGCTTCGAAACAACGGTGCTGCGGCGTTTTCTGTAAATCAGCAGCGAATTGTCAATACCTCTTATATCTATTGCATCGGACCCACTATTTTATGTAATCAGCAGCGGCTGACACCGCCATATGTGATAGAGGCACTGGGTGATCCGGAAGCACTAGCAGCAGCGATTCAACAGGACCCTGTGCTGGCTATACGTGCTGTTCCGGGAATAGAACTGATTGTAATGGTGGAACAGCTGGATGATGTTGTCATACCAGCTTTCGCGGGAGCGAATAATCTGGAGCCCTTTATCAACCGTCTGGAGGTTGTACGATAATGAAAACAGGAATTATTAAAACGATTACTTTTACCGCCATCTGCCTGCTGCTTGGCATTATGATCGCCCTGCAGATGAAAAATGTGAATGCT
>SLHU01000155.1 GCA_007135995.1 Clostridiales bacterium
GAAAATGGTCATCAGATTCCACCTGACCGTTTTGACGAACTGACCATCTCGTATAAGGGCAGGGAACTGAAAGTATGGGAGACGGTTGCCATGTACGCAGCCTCACTTCCGGCCGCGGAGGATGACAGAGTGTATATGCCCGACGCATACCGTGTTCTGTCAGAACGAATTAATCCTGTGCGTTCGTTTCCGCTGGTGATCTGGCTGCTTGCCGGCATCATCTTCGTGATCGCAGTGCTTGTTTTACTGATCAGATTTATCATAAAGATAAGAAAAAAGAAACCGTCTGATCATCCGAAACAGCAGCCATCGCCCTGATGCCTGAAAATAATGTATGAGGAGACCCATCATGAATCTGGCGCTTTATCCAACCATCATCACACCTTTTACCAGTGACAACAAGATTGATTACACCTCACTGGCCAAGTTCATTGATTATTTATTTTACTATCAAAGTGATGGTCTGTTCGCTGTCTGCCAGTCAAGCGAAATGTTTTTTCTGAGCGAAGACGAGAAACTGGAGCTGGCTTCTTTCTGCGTGGAACAGTGCCGCAGACAAAATAAGAAATGCGTTGTCTCAGGGCATACGCAGGATCGGCTTGAGGATCAGCTCAGCTACTTGAAGAAACTGGAAAAACTCAGGCCGGATGCAATCATTCTTGTATCAAACAGACTGGCCGCGGAACAAGCGTCTGACGAGGTTCTGATCCAAAATCTTGATTATCTGATTGCCGGTCTTAAACCTGAGACCAGACTGGGTCTTTATGAATGTCCGTATCCGTATAAACGGCTTTTATCTGAACCGGTCATTGAGCATATGGTCCAGACCGGAAGATTTGATTTCATTAAAGACACCAGCTGCGACGCGTTGGTTATCCGCAGACGGCTTGTTCTCACGTCGTCATCAAGCATTCAGCTTTATAATGCGAACGCGGCTACGCTGATGCAAAGCCTTTCCGATGGCGCTGCGGGTTACTCGGGCGTCATGCTTAATTTTATACCTGAGGTCTTTGGCAGGCTGAAGCAGTATCTGGCTCCCGCGGCCGCTGTCAGCAGCAAAATTAATCAGACTGCAAAGGCAGCAGGCATACCACTACATGACAGCCATCAGGAAAAGCAGTCAGACATCGAGCGTCAGCCGCAAAACAGCGTATCAGATGATGGGCTGCCGCCACAGCGGTTTGATATCAGAACTGCGCAAAACATCGCGGCCTTCATAGCAACCGCGAGCGTCTTTGAAGCAAGGCATTACCCGGTCAGCGCGAAAGTCCACCTGATGGCAAAGGGACTGCTTGAAACAACTGTCACACGGAGTGCGAAGCCGGATAACCTGCCGGCGTCGCAGACCAGTGAGCTTCGTGATCTGGCCAACCAGGCGCAAAAGCTTTTGTGCCGCTATGAGCCTCTGGTGCCAAAACAGATGCTCTTTTCTCAAATGCCGCCCTTCCAAAGCTGCCATGCGTCCACCGTCTTGCCGATCGGGCATGATCAGATCCTGGCGGCCTATTTTGCCGGGGAAAGGGAAGGCGCTGATGATGTCGGAATCTGGCTTTCCAGACGCACCCACGGTATATGGCAAGCGCCGGAATGCATTGCGAAAACAGCGGATCTGCCGCATTGGAACCCGGTTTTGTTTATGAACGGGCAGACAATTCATTTGTATTTTAAAGTGGGCAGCACCGTCAGTGAATGGCAGAGCTGGCACATGTGTTCACTAGACAAGGGTGTCTCCTGGTCAGCGCCTGCAGCGCTGCCTGATGATAACCCGGCCGGCGGGCCTGTGCGCAGTAAACCCGTCTATTTATCTAATGGATGGCTTCTTGCGCCTAATTCTGAAGAAACGTCGGATGCCTGGCAGCCACATGTGGATCGCTCCGTTGACGGCGGATACACTTTTCAGAAGCTGGCTGATGTGCCGCTGAACAAAACAGCTCCGGAAAAGCCAGGTTATATAACGGGGAAAGGTGCAATTCAGCCAACCTTATGGGAGAGCAGTCCGGGAAACGTACACATGCTGCTTCGAACAACAGAAGGTGTGATTTTTCGCTCTGATTCACGCGATTATGGCCAAACCTGGTGCCTGGCATATCCAACCCATCTGCCAAATAATAACAGCGGTATTGATCTTGTCTCAGATGGCCGGCGCCTGTTCCTGGCACTAAATCCTATATCTCAAAACTGGGGAAGCAGAAATCCCTTAGTAATACTTCATTCAACTGATAACGGCCAGTCGTTTAAACACTATCGAACACTGGAAAATATGGAAGTTGACCCCGAACACCTCACAGACGCGGAGTTTTCTTACCCTGCCATTGTCATCAATGCGCACAAACTGCATCTGACATACACCTGTTTGCGTCGCCAGATAGCCTATTGCTGCCTGAATCTTGAGTAAAACGTCTGTGACTATCTATTAAGTGATCTTGTATTATCTGAGCAGGACTGATAAGCTTTCTGCTATTAGCCAGTCGATCATCATTCAGAAAGATATAAGGTCAGCAGATGAAAACTCAATCAGAAAAAACGAATCAATACTATTATCTTGTTGTCGCCGGCGCTTTTATGCTGATGATGTCTGTTGCCCTGGGAACGGTCTGTCTCAGCTTTTTTGTCAAGCCTGTCACGGACGATCTGGGGTTCGAGCGAGGCGCTTTCACTTTTTACTACAGTCTTATTTTTCTGGTGGGCATCATTGTAACACCCTTTATGGGGAAATATATACAAAAAAATGGCGCCAGGCAGATCGTGATCGCGGGCAGTCTGGCCGGCGGCCTGGCTTTTTTTCTTTTTTCCAGAGCACAGACCTTATTGGCATTCTATGCAGCCTCTGCCTTATACGGGCTGTTTTTTAATGCCTCTACTTTTTTGGCCGGTTCAATCGCGGTTAATACCTGGTTTTTCAAAAGAAGGGGTTTTGTACTGGGTCTGGCCATGTCATCTTCCGGGCTCAGCACCGCGATTTTCAGCTATATTCTGCCGCCGTTTATTTCCCAGCATGGCTGGCAGCGAGGCTATCTGCTGTTGTCAATCTGCTGGATCGCGCTGACGCTGCCTGCTGGCCTGCTGCTGATAAAAAGACCGCCTGATTACTATGGCATGAAAGCATACGGAGATGACAGCAGTCAAGGACAGTCTATGTCAAACGAAAGACAAGGGTTATCCTATGCTGAAGCATTAAAATCCCCTTCACTCTATCTGTTCATGTTCAGTTTGCTGTTCACATCACTTATTATCAGCAATCTTCAACATCTGCCATCCTATTTTGCCGCAGAGGGACTGACTGAACTTCAGTTTGGCAGCCTGATGTCAACACTCAGCATCGTCCTCATTTTTGTCAAAATAGCTTCCGGTGCTTTGGCAGACCGCATTGGCTTAATCAGATCATATTTTGTGTTTCTGGCAGCCGGTCTTATTTCTTACATCGTTTTGCTTTCAACAAGCCGTTTTGAGATTTTATTCATCAGCATATTCTTCATGGCCTTCTACAACGCATCCATATCCATTATGCCTTCTCTGACAACCATCCGGCTGTTCGGGCAAAAAGAGTTCTCCGCTATCTGGGGCGTTGTCAGCATGGCAGGTGCCCTGGGGCAAGTGATTGGCACGCCCGTCTGGGGACTGGTATACGATAAGACAGGAACGTACAGACCGGCTTTTATGCTGGTGCCGCTTGTCATGACAGCTTCGTTTATTCTTATCCTTGTCGCGCTTAAAAGAAAAACCACACCATAGAGCGCAAACATTCGCACGCGGCAATGTCGCGCTTAAAAGAAAAACCACACCATAGAGCGCAAACATTCGCACGCGGCAATAGTTGTGATTTTTGCCGCAGGTGTCCAGGCATCAGTCATATTTTATTTCAATGATTTCAGATCAGAATATATGGACCGACTTCAATTCTCCGGACTATCCGCAGGTATCCAGACCGATAGAGAGCCTGCAGGGCAAGGAAAGCTTGCATGGCCGTTCGCGTCTGTTTTGACTTCTTTTTTTATATGTTCGGTGAGGTCAACGAAAACGGTATCTGGAACGGGTGTTTTTATTTCGATTGCACCTTCCCCTTTGTTACTCATAACAGTAATCAAGCCGCAGGGATGGTTCTCATTTCCTGCACGCATCCATCCGATACAATGGGGATCCTGAAAGAAGTCCAGCTGTTTACCATATGCGTAGTATCGTCTGGCGTAGAGGAATTTATCAATCAGCCACTGATGAGATACCATTTCTATATGATGCGCCTGACCCTGGCGATCGTTGTCTGTATAGCTCGCTCCGTCATAATCAGCGGCGAACACGCATGGATAGCCTCCTTTCCGCAAAAGAATCAAGGCATAGGCAAGCGGGGTAAACCAAGGTTCAACCACTGACGCCAGATCCTGCAGCGGCTGCGAATCATGGTTGCTGACAAAGGTAACCGCCAGATCAGGTTTTTCCTGAACCAGGGTATTGTCAAAAATGCGGCGCAGATCGTAATGGCTGCCTTTTGTGCTGGCATTCGAAAAATTATAATGCAGATTGACATCAAACAGCATCAACGTTTCTTCGGTCTGTTTGATGAATCGGTTCTGGGCTTCGCGGTCGCCTGACCAGTATTCTCCCACAGCAAACAGCTTTTTACGGCTGTGCAGCTGCATCTGATGAAGCCAGTGTTGGAAAAAGTCAGCTTTTACGTGTTTGGCTGCGTCAAATCGGAAACCGTCGATGCCGGTGGTATCCAAATACCATTTTCCCCAGTTAAGTAATTCCTCTTCAACATCTGGATTGTTCATGTCCAGATTACAGCCCATCAGATAGTCAAAGTTGCCTTTTTCGTCATCCACCTGATCATCGAACTGCTTGCCTTCAAACAGATACACTGCCTGTTTGTCGCTGGATAAGGCATTGTAGTCAACCGCATTGAAGTGCCACCAGTGCCACTTAAGCTTTGAATACTGATCATTTCTGCCAGGAAACGTGAAATGTGTCCAGGCTTTTATTTGACGCGCTTCACCCAGTGGTTCGCGGCGGTTATCAGGGTTATACGGGGTTGCCTCAACCTCTTCCTCTGCATCAGCACCCATTTTATGATTGGTGACAATATCCGCGTACACTTGAAGTCCGGCTTCTTGAGCATTTCTTATAGCCGCAAGATAATCATCCTTCGTACCATATTTCGTCCGCACCGACCCTTTCTGATCAAACTCACCCAGATCAAACAGATCATACACGCCATAACCAACATCGTGGCTGCCGCCAATTCCCTTGTAAGCCGGTGGAAGCCACACCGCTGTGAATCCGGCATTATGAAGGTCTTCCGCTCTTTCGCTGAGAGATCGCCAGAGACTGCCGTCTCCCGTTGTATACCAGTGATAAAACTGCAGCATGACACCATTAATAACAGCCATATAGAAAAACCCTTTCATCTAGCAGAGAAAAACAGCTGATCGCATTTTGCTGGTTGACCAGTATTTTCAAATCAGCTGCATGCAGGATCAGATACTTCCGGCGCACCAGGGAAATGTATATTTATAAAATCATGCTATATTGCTTTAGATAATGTGTCAAGCATGATTCAGGCTGAAA
>SLHU01000136.1 GCA_007135995.1 Clostridiales bacterium
AGCATATTAATATTAATTATAAATTTTCAATCAGACATTGAATCTGAATAATATGATATCGCCGTCCTGAACAACATATTCCTTGCCCTCGGAACGGACCAGTCCTTTTTCGCGTGCTGCCGCCATTGTTTTATGGCGAAATAAATCATCAAAAGCGACCACTTCAGCCCGGATAAATCCTCGTTCAAAATCTGTGTGGATTTTTCCTGCTGCCTGCGGTGCTTTTGTGCCGCGGGTGATCGTCCAGGCTCTTACTTCTGTGGGACCTGCGGTCAGGAAGGAAATTTGCCCCAGCAGCCTGTAACCGGCTTCAATAATCTGGTCAAGACCCGACGCCTCAATGCCAAGTTCACTGAGAAAGCCTTCGCGCTCTTCGTCTTCAAGGTCGGCAATTTCAGATTCTATACGCGCGCTGATCAGGACAACTTCGGCGTTTTCCTGGCTGGCGATATCCATCACTGGTTTAACCAGGTCCGGAGCGGGTCCGCCAACATCAGCTTCGGAAATATTCGCAACGTATAGAATCGGTTTCAATGAAAGCAAGGGCAGATCTCTGATCGCCAGTTTTTCATTCTCATCAAAAGCAAGGGTTCTGGCAGAACGCCCCGCACTGAGACATTCGAAAACACGCTCAAAAACCTCAAGATCAGCCTGCAGTTTTTTATCTCCGCCTTTGGCGAGTTTTTTGGTTTTTTCTATGCGGCGCTCAACAAATTCCATATCCGACAAAATCAGCTCTACATTCACTGTTTCAATATCATCGGCCGGATCAGTCTGACCCTCCACATGAATCACGTTGCTGTCTTCAAAACAGCGGACCACATGCACAATCGCATCCACTTCACGGATATTTGTCAGAAATTTATTTCCCAGTCCTTCACCGCGGCTGGCACCTTTGACCAGTCCGGCGATATCTACAAAATCAATGATAGCCGGCGTTACTTTTGCCGGATGATGCAGCGCTGTAAGAAAATCAAGCCGTTTATCCGGCACAGCCACAACACCAACATTAGGTTCTATTGTGCAAAACGGATAATTAGCGACAGCCGCTCCCGCCTTTGTTATCGCGTTAAACAATGTACTCTTGCCGACATTCGGCAAACCAACTATTCCCAGACGCATCTTCTTACCTCCCAGACATAAACAGACACATTATCGCAGATAATCTCTCCACTGGCAATGAAAATAATCTCAATCGTATGTCAGCCTGTTTGCGGGTCTCTGTGCATACCATGCTGAAAGAGCGGTCGCAAGACCGTTTGTACGATATGTAGTCGTCACAAACCCGCCTGCCGTTCGAATGTCATGAGACGTGAAGCGACGGGCTGTTGACTGGCGCCCTTTAAAGCTTCTTTGCTGAGCAGATTTGTCGATTTCTTGCCTGTTTTGTGTGTTGACCGGCAGACTGTTGAAAGGCTGATCTTGATATACTTCGTGATAGCGTTCATTGTTATAGTGTTCGTTCATGAGGCGTCGCAGATCAGGCGCGTCAGTCGGATCAGGAGGCGGCAGGCAGATCAACGTGGCGGCCGCAGCGCAACAGTTAAGAATGTTCTTATGCGAAAGGAGAAAAGCGGTTTCTTCCCCACGGCTGAAGCAGGGGTTGCCGCCGCGTAATTTTGATGAATGGTATTCAGTGCGGCCATGTGGTCTCCGCGGCACTTCACGGGATTGATGGTGTTCTGGTTGATATAGAGGTGACGATTCTGCCTGGACTGCCGGGATTTGAGATTGTCGGTCTGGGAGATTCTGCTGTGCGGGAGTCGAGGAACCGTGTACACGCGGCTTTGCGCAACAGTGGCTATACCTTTCCCTCAGCAAAGGTGACCGCAAGCTACGCACCCGCCTGGCTTCATAAAGCAGGATCTGCTTTTGATCTTCCGCTGGCTTTAGCCGTTCTTGCTGCGTCAGGACAGTTAAAGCTTCCCGTCACACCTGTTTGTGCCTTCGGAGAACTCAGCCTGACTGGTGAGATCAGACCGGTACCCGGTGTGATCTGCCGGCTGGCAGCCTGCAGGGAGCGTGACTTTCCCATGCTGATCCTGCCTGAGGATAACGCGTCAGAAGGCTCTGTTTTTGCTGATTTACCTTTATTTACGGCTTCTCATCTCAGTCAGATAACAGCTTATTTCAGATATGCAGGTCAAGACTTTCAGCGCCAGGCTAAAAAGGAGCAGCTTTCTGTGTCAGCGCATGAGCACCACTTAAATATAATGGACAGACTCCAGATAAAACAAAAAGCCAGGCAAGAAGATGAGGTTCAGGCAGATGCCGGCCGTCTGCCGGATCTTTCTCAGATTGCCGGACAAAAGCAGGCAATACGGGCTTTGCAGCTTGCCGCGGCCGGCTGGCACCATTTGCTGATGCTGGGGAGTCCCGGATGTGGTAAAACGACGCTGGCCAGGACACTGCCGCCGCTGCTGCCGCCGCTGAGCAATGAAGATGCTCTGATGGTGACCCGGATTCACAGTGCGGCAGGCCGTCTGAAAACAAAGGGGCTGATTACCCGGCATCCGTTCCGGATGCCGCATCACAGCATCAGCCGTGCCGCACTGATTGGCGGCGGTCTGATTCCGGTTCCGGGTGAAGTCAGTATGGCGCATCAGGGGGTTCTTTTTCTCGATGAACTAACCGCTTTTGATCCTGCCGCGCTCGATGCCATGCGTCAGCCGCTTGAAGAGCAGCAGGTCCATTTATACCGGCTGAACCACAGTTTTATCTATCCGGCCGATTTCCTGCTCATCGCAGCAGCAAATCCCTGTCGATGCGGAGAGTACCTGGAACCTGACAGCAACTGCAATTGCTCGCCAGAACAAATCAGACGTTATCTGGGTAAAATCAGCGGTCCTTTAATCGATCGTTTTGATATCGTGATAGAAATGTCTCGTCTAAAACCAGATCAGCTGATGCAAAGTGTCATGAGCGGCGGATCAGAAGCCCACCATCGTCCAGACGACGTCAAGACGGGCAAGTCATCTGCATCACCTGATGGATCGCCGGCCTGTGAAGAAATGAAAACGCCTTCAGCAGACATACACATGAAAGTGATGGCCTGTCATGAACTGCAAAAGGAAAGAAGTCTGCGATTTGAGCCATCTCCAAAACTGAACGCGAGAATTGGCAGTGACCGGCTGGCCGAAAAACTCGATATACCATCGCATTTAATACGCTATACAGCAGATCTGGCACAGGTTTTCAAACTGACCGCACGAAGCTATCAGAAAGTGCTGCGCCTGGCCAGAACCATTGCCGACTACGATCAATATCTTGAGATGAAAAAAGACCATATAGACGAGGCCCTGCAATACAGGATGAGAACCAGATAGGGCAAGCGTGACGAAGCCCTGCAATACAGGATGAGAACCAGATAGGGCAAGCGTCTGTAAATTAATCGGAAAAATCAGCGGGAAACTTGATTTGCAGCCATCAAACGTGAACTTAGTAAAGGCGGGGGAGAGATGACACAACAATCAGATCAAAGCTTAAAGGCCTGTCTCATGTTGTCGGAGCTCAGAGAAAAAATGAAACTGCGGCGGTCTTTCTGGCTTGAGAGTTTTAAGCGGGAGTCTCAGTTTTTAAGCCTGGCAGACAGCCGTTTGATCAACACAACGGCTGAGCCTTTTGAGTCTATATACCATCAACTGTTCTCAAAAGTAAGGAATGAATCAAAACAAGCGCTGTTGAGCACTATAAGCAGTGATTCCTTTCAGAAGAAGATCCACCAGCAGCTGGCGCAGGCCAGAGCGCATAACATAAAAGCTGTATGCTGGTTAAGTTCACTTTATCCTGAACGGCTGCTTCATATCAGCAGTTATCCGCTCGTTTTATATTACCGCGGCAAGATGCCGCTGCAGTCCATAAACCAGATCAATGCTGTGACTGTTGTCGGTACAAGGCGGCCTTCGTATTATGGCCGTCAGGTTGTTCAGAAGATGATCGCTGACTGGAGTGACAAGGGGCTTGTCTGTGTCAGCGGCATGGCACGCGGGATTGACGGCCTGGCGCATAAAGCTGCGCTGGATAAAGGCGCGCTGACCATTGCCGTGATGGCCAACGGGCTGGATATTGTTTATCCGCCAGAACATCACAGGCTTTATGAGCAGATTTTAGAAAGCGGATTGGCATTAAGTGAACATCCGCCTGGGCAAAAGCCTTTGCGACAGCATTTCCCGGCCCGCAACCGCATTCTAAGCGGTCTTTGCCAGGCTGTGGTTGTCATAGAAGCCGCTGAAAAAAGCGGAAGCTTGATCACTGCCGAGTTCGCTGCTGATCAGGGAAGAGAGGTCTTCGCGGTTCCGGGCACTATTTTCTCATCTGAAAGCAAGGGCTGTAACTTGCTGATCAAAGATGGGGCCGGCATGCTGCTGAGTCCCGATGATTTATCGGCTGTTTATGATTTTTCTGAACTGAGCGAAGCCGTGACGCCAAAACCGGATGCCTCAGCTGCGAATTCAAAACCGGATCCCTCAGCTGCGAATTCAAAACCAACTGCTTTTTCGGAGACGAGGGTTCAGCGCAACATCTGTGATCCAGACGCAATCCGCATTAAAGACGCGCTGCGTGCCTGTCCTCTGAGCATCATCACTTTATGCGCTGAGACAGGTCTAAGTCTTTCTAGATGTGCGGTTTTACTAACACAAATGGAGCTTTCGGGACAGCTTATTTTCGAAAGAGGCCATTATTCTTTGACAGAATGAACCTTTTTCTGTATATAATGGTACAACAGTTGCCTGATGACCAATCAAATGGCAGCTGAACGTAAAGCTATCTATAAAAAACAGGAAGAGGTTATTAGTGCATGAGCAAATACCTGGTTATTGTTGAATCACCCGCCAAAGCCAAAACAATCGGGCGATATCTTGGCAAGGACTACCGTATTTCAGCGTCTGTCGGACATATCCGTGATCTGCCTTCGTCTAAGCTGGCAGTAGAAGTTGAGAATGGATTCAAGCCTTTATATGCGAACATGAAGGGTAAAGAGAATGTCATCCGTGAACTGAAAGAAATGGCTGAACAAGTTGATCAAGTGATCATCGCAACTGACCCTGACCGCGAAGGAGAAGCGATCGCCTGGCATCTGGCACATATTCTTAAGATTGACAGCAGCAGCCCTTGCCGGATCTCTTTCAACGAGATCACGCAGCCAGCTGTTAAAAAAGCGATGGAAAATCCGCGTCCGATTGACATGGACCTGGTTAATTCACAGCAGGCCCGGCGCATTCTCGATCGCCTAGTTGGATATGAGCTGAGTCCGCTTTTGTGGAAAAAAGTCAAGAAAGGCCTTTCGGCCGGACGGGTTCAGTCTGTTGCCACGCGCATGGTGGTAGACCGCGAAAGAGAAATTGAGGCCTTTAAACCAGAAGAATACTGGTTGATGTTTGCTTTCCTGAAGAAGCATCTGGATGACCCCATTTTCCGTGCCCGTTATCATGGTGTAAGAGAAAGCGGTAAAATCAAGAAAATTAAATTAACAAATGAAGCCGAGACAAAAGCGGTTCTGGAAAGTATTAAGTCGGCATCCTGGGAAGTGGC
>SLHU01000336.1 GCA_007135995.1 Clostridiales bacterium
CTGTATTTTTTCACTACAAAGCCTGTTTACTGATCATGCAAAATTCTCACAGCAAAAAAGGCTCTTTCAAAGCTCAGATTCGGCCCTTTCGCTTCATCTGGCAGTTCAAACGCAAACACCTGCTTACCCGTAAACATGGAATGAATTCTATTGAATTCATTCCACTGAACTCTATTGAACTCATTCCACAGAATTCTATTGAATTCATTCCACTGAATTCCACAGAAATTATTCCACTGAATTCCACAGAAATTATTCCACTGAACTCCACAGAATAACAAGAAAGTCATTCCGAGAAATCATCCTAAGAAAGTCATTCAAAGATTCATTTTTGCCAGGGTTTCACGGATATATCGGCAGCTCATCGCGATACTCTCGAAAGGATCACGTGTAAAGGCTTCCTGTTCAACAATCAGGCCTTTTTCCAGGTTGCCATGCTTTTGTGCGATTTGAAACAGTGCTTCGAAATCAAGCATGCCGGCACCAACCTCTACATTGATGTCCTCGCCCTTAAGGTCTTTATAGTTGCTGTTGATGTCTTTGCAATGCATCGGGCCGGCTTTTTTACCCAGTGAATCAAGATAGGTAAGCGGATCAACATCTGCATACTGGGCCCAGCAGACATCCAACTCGGCATAAACCTTGCCCTCGGCTGCATGTTCAAGCATCAGGTCGAGTGCGTAATGCCCATCGTATTTCTCAAACTCATGAGAATGATTATGATATCCAACCTGAATTCCTTTTTCATTTAATACTTCCGCGGCTTTATTGAGTAATTCGGCCAGATTAAGGCAGTCTTGCCTGCTCTGGATCGGATAACCCGGACAAACAACCCATTTAAGACCCAGCGTCTCACTATACGCAGCTACCTCGTCTAAGTTATTTTGCAGCTGCTGCCAGCTTACATGCGATGAATAGGGCTGAAGACCGATTCGATCAAGCTCAGCGCTCAGTACTTCCGCTTTCATGTTGTTATATCCGGCAAACTCAACACAGTCATAGCCGGCTTCTTTGACTTTTTCAAGTGTGCCAATAAAATCATGGCTGATTGCCTCTTTAATTGAATATAACTGAAGTCCTACTGGAATCATCATCCTTCACCTCTTGCTACCTCATTTTATAAGACTGATTATCACTTCCTTGACAGTATCAAAAAGGCTCTTTCAGTTCAAGTTTATTCCTGTCTATAAGTGTCAAATATTTGTCCTGCTTTCGATTATGAACCTTTGCTTTTAAAGTTAAATCAGATATAATCATTAAAGATCAGATTATGACTGATCTTGCTTGCCACTAAAAAGCGAAAGAAGGGTAAGAATCGACTGTGATGTCAATCAGCGAACCTGTCTATGAAGACGTAAAATCGAGAAGTGAGCGCCTGATCTACCCGTTTTCGTGCAATCGTCAGGCAAATCTTGGCCAGCCGATGATGGTTGATGCGCACTGGCACTATGATGTTGAGATGCTGTATGCGCTCAGCGGTGAAGCCAGCTTGTTTCTAAACGGCCGTTTTTATTCATTTGCTGCAGGTGACATGGTCCTGATCAGTGCCCGTGAGGTTCACGCTGTCTGGGGCAGTGATGACACCGAATATATTTGTATTAAATTCGACCCGGAGATCCTTTATACCTCCTCCCGGTCCATTTTTGAGTCACGTTATGTGCTGCCGTTTACCATGTCGAAAGTTGAACTTCAGAAAATTTTCCCGCAAAATGAAATTAACCACACGCCTTTACCGGAACTGATTCATTCTGCCTTGCGGGAGTTCACTGATAAGACATATGGCTTTGAGCTGGCGGTCCGAACCCATATTTGTCAGATTTTTCTCTGGGTTTTACGTAACTGGCAGGAAAAAGGCCTGGAAATAGATACAAGCTATGCCATTAATGACAGCGACCGCGAAAGACTTCAGGTGGTGTTTGATCAGATAGACCAGAAATATATGCAGAATCTGACGGCAAAGGAAATGGCCGGAGTCTGTAATATGAGCTACAGTTATTTCTCACGGT
This sequence comes from Clostridiales bacterium, assembly GCA_007135995.1. Lineage (GTDB taxonomy): Bacteria > Bacillota > Clostridia > Saccharofermentanales > UBA5734 > SLHU01. Next base: position 2,007 of record SLHU01000336.1, read on the forward strand.
TTTTCAAAGCAGCCATCGGCAAGTCCTTTACAGCCTACTTAAATCATGTCCGGCTGACCGAGGCCGAAAAGCTGCTGGTTACGACCAGTAAAACGATCACTGAAATCGCGATGGAAACAGGTTTTTCCAGTACAAGCTACTTTATCAGCCAGTTCAGACGTCACAAAAATGTTTCTCCCAGGCAGTTCAGGCATAAGTTGACGGAGACACTGTCGGTATCAAGCCGGCGATCGTAAAGGTCGTAAGTCATGTAGTCTGAACCCGCAGCCCTGCGGGAGGAACCGGTTCAAACGTAAGAATGCCTTTTCAAATATTAAAATAAGCCTTGAGCAGCCCGCCTTCACGGCGTCTTGCTCAAGGCTTATTTTGACTAGTCTGAATGGCAGATAAAGGATCCTGCCCGTCAGTAAATTTCCTGATCAGCAACCGCATCCGGCTGCTTGAAAGTTGTTTTCATCAGATGATGTCTGTTTTCATCAGAGGCAATATGGAATCCATGCATGGCTTCCAGAACATGACTGGTCAGGCTGCCGCTGGCACGATGGTCCTTCGTTCCTGCATTTACAGCTCTTGCCATATCCGCCACACCCAGACCGCGGCTGTTTTCAGCGTAGGGCCGGGTAATCGGCACCTCTTTAAACTGATCTTCACCAGCCAGACGCAGCTTAACAGGACCGCCAAACGTATTTGGATCCGGAACAGACAACGTCCCCTTGCTGCCGTATATCTCAATAAAAGGCAGATTCGCGTGCCACACGTCAAAACTTGTCAGTATTGTAGCGACAGCGCCATTACTCATATCCAGAATACCTGCAACATGCGTGGGAACCTCAACATCAATGATCTGGCCATTTTTCTTTTCACTTGTGATCGTTCGCTGCGGAAATGATATCGCAGTGCTGCCGGTGACACGTCTGGCAGGACCGAGCAGCGCAAAGAGCGCCGTCAGGTAATAAGGCCCCATGTCGAACATAGGACCACCGCCCACCTGATAGTAAAACTCAGGATCAGGATGCCAGCTTTCGTGGCCGTGACAGGTCATAAAAGCGGTCGCTCCGATCGGCTGTCCGATCACACCTTGCTGAATCAGCTGCAGACAGGTCTGAATCCCAGCGCCCATAAAAGTATCTGGCGCACCGCCCAGCAGCAGATTTTTTTCCTCTGCCAGCTGTGCAAGCATCATGCCGTCCTCAAGTGATATTGACAGCGGTTTTTCCACATAGGTATGTTTGCCGGCCATAAGTGCCTGACGGCATACATCAGCATGTGCCTTGGGAATCGTCAGGTTCAGGACAATATCAATGTCAGGGTCCGCGATCAGTGCCTGCGTTTCCAGAACACGGGGCACATGATATTGATCAGCCTGTGCTTTTGCTCTTTCCGGCACCAGATCTGCAACCGCGTTGACTTCCACCGTCTTAAACCGCTGATTGAGGTTTTGAAGATATATGCTGCTGATATTCCCGCATCCCACAATGCCAACTTTAACTTTACGCATAGGTTCACCTTCCTTTTGTTCCATACATAACAAATCCAGTACTGCACTTCATTTAGAAAGCGCAGGTGATTTTTGCTAAAACTTATGAACGATTATACATCCATAAACTGTTCGATACGCAGGTCTAGCTCAATCGCTCTGTCTTTGCCGGCCGCAGCCCACAAAAAGCCGCGCCGCATCAGCTCAAGCGGCTCATATGCGTCGAACACATCATTGTGATGGCCTAATGAGTTATAGAACACCCGTCCATGTCCCCATCGTTTTGTCCAGATAACCGGCACAGCCGCGATCGGATTAGACATATGAAAGCCTTTTGCAGCTGGATTCGGGAACTGCGTCGTTGCAAGCACTTCAACCGCAGGATCCACATGCACATAGTACTGTTCACTGCTGACAGAAAAATCCTGCAGGTTTTCAGTCATCGGGTTTGACACGGAACTGATATTGACAACATAAGGCGTTTTGTCATTGCCTGGATGTGCGACCCACTGTCCGCCCGTCATAAACTGCCAGTTGACATCCTGACGGAAAGAGTCACACATGCCGCCATGACAGCCTGCCAGGCCAACGCCTGAGGCAACAGCCAGACTGGCGCTTTCACACTGCTCAGCTGTTATTTCACCCATTGTCCATGCAGGAACCAGCAAATGCAGGGACTGCAGATACTCTTTGTCAAGAAGACTGTCCAGTGTATCGGATATTTTTACATCAAACCCTTCTTTTTCAAGAACAGAACCAAACCGTTCTGATACCTGAACGGGTTCATGTCCATCCCATCCACCTTGTACAATTAATGCTTTTCTCATAATTTCACCCGCTTTTCACCGGACAAGCCGGTCATTTTTTGACCGCCGCTTAGATTCTGATAAAAATATCAATGCAGCAGCCAGTCATTTAATATCATAATAACCCTATTATTATTTAGTTTCTGGCCATTCCATGCTATTCTATAGACAATTCGTCTGATCACCTGATCAGACAGCAATGAGCAGATATGCACTGTATAACAGTTTTCCAGTCAATCTGCGGTTAAGGATGGCTGACAGTTATGAGCAAAGCTTTTCATGAACAGCGTTTTCTTCCGAAGTCGCTTCCTCTGGTAATCGCTCGCAGCAACGGGATTGAGTTCCTGGCTCACTGGCAAAATGAAATTGAACTGCTGTTTGTCCGAAAGGGCCGGCAGGTGATTGGCATTAACCACCAGACTTTTGTTCTGGAGGCCGGACAGGCTGCCTTTATTGCACCCAGTGACATTCATTACTACCACTGCTCCGGTGCCTCTTTATCTGAACAAAACGCTGTACAGGCTACACAAAACGAGTGTTATATGCTTTTTTTCCCGCCCGACCTCGTGTCGCCGCTTTCTGCCAAGCGTTCTTTAGTCTGGCAGGCCGCAAGTGAGGCCTCTTGTCACGAAAGGTACGCGCTCATTAAAAAACTGGAGCATGTCACCCGCACGCAAGAACCTTATTTTGCCCTGCTGGGTCGTGGTTATCTGCAAATACTGCTCGCCGGCCTTTTTCAGCAGGAATCAGCTTTCGTTCAGGACAACGCGTATATATCCCTGTCAGGCAGCGAAAACCAGATGCCTCAGGTGCTGACGTATCTGAACACCCAGTTTTCAAGAAGTCTCAGCCGCGATCAGATTGCCGAGCAGTTCGGGATCAGTCCGGCTCATTTTTCTCGTGTCTTCAAGTCGACAACTGGCTTGCCGTTTTCTGTCTATCTGAGGCAGCTGCGGATACAAAAAGCTTTTGAGATGCTCCAGCATTCGAAGTTGTCAGTGACTGAAATTGCGCTTGGCTGCGGTTTTGAAAGCGTTCGCACCTTTAATCGCGTTTTTCATCAGTTTGCCGGCTGCCGGCCCACTTCCCTCAGAGCATACAAATAGACTGCGCAAAAGCCTGACACTGTGCGCCCAGCTTGCCAACCGTAAAAAGAAAAGATATGATGGTCGTGAAAAATATATGTTCGGCAGAAACCGGGGGGCCGTTATGCAGCTTGAAATTGACAGTA
>SLHU01000058.1 GCA_007135995.1 Clostridiales bacterium
ACAAGAGCAAAATCAATGATTTGCACCTGTGTATTTGCTTATGACTACTAAGATTTATTTTAACATAGCTTTCCTTGCAAGTCTGCCGTTCGGGTCGGCCATTCAAAACAATCGGCATCCGTGGATAAATGACACCATGCCGCTTACATTTTATCCGAAACGAACAGAACCGTCGACGCAATTATGAAAGTTTGTGAAGATTCATGTCTGCCAAGGGTTCTTTATGGTAAAATGATATAAGAATTAACCGATATATTCAGTTGGGCATTGACCAATCCTGTTAAGGATTGTCTGATATTAAAACGTGAGTATAAAAGTTTGCGGGTACCGCCTGGATGAAGAGCGCCTAAAACCAGATATAGCGCTTGAAACCAGATATAAGGAGGCATGACCGTGTTATTAGCTGCATCGGCTCGCGAATTAGGCATATCTCTAAATATCTTCAGTTTTCTGGAACAAATTGAGCTGCTGCAGGCGATTATTTTGATAGTGGGTCTTTTACTGCTGCTGGTTGAGATGTTTGTTCCGGGTTTTGGGATTGCAGGCGGATCAGGCGTTGTCTTGCTGATTATTGGCATTTTTCTGACAGCAAGTTCTCCGTTTGAAGCAATGGTGATGTTTGTCCTGTTGATTGTTCTAGTCGCTGTTGTCCTGACAATTGTCCTGAAATCTGCAAAGTCTGGACGCCTTTCACGAACACTCATTTTGCAGTCTTCTTCAAAAAAGGAAGAAGGCTATATTTCATCAAACGATCCTTCAGCGCTGATTGGCAAGACAGGACGGGCAATGACGCATCTGCGTCCGGCAGGGACAGGGGATTTTGAAGGGAAACGCATTGATATTGTCTCAGATGGAGGTTTTATTGATAAAGGAGAAACTGTCCGCATCATCAATGCCTATGGCAGCCGAGTTGTTGTTGAGGCTGTTTCGCAGCCAGAGGAAGTTCCAGTTAGTTCGGGATCAGATGAATAGGAAACTATTTCTGATAATCCTGTAGTGAGTGGAACAGATCATAAGTAGGACATCACGCATGCGTATAAGCATCACATTAACATTGTATTTTTGAAAGCGAGGTCATTTTTTATGTATCCTGAAGATCTAATTCTCTACGGTATTGCCCTGGCAGCGATTATTGCTGTTATATCACTGTTTTTCAGCTTTGTTCCGGTCGGACTCTGGATCTCGGCAGCTGCTGCCGGTGTCAAAGTCAGTATTTTCAACCTGATTGGCATGCGGCTCCGGCGTGTTGTCCCCAAAAGCGTCATAGCGCCTCAGATTAAGGCCACCAAGGCGGGGCTGGACATAAATACGAATAAGCTTGAAGCTCATTTTCTCGCCGGAGGTAATGTTGATCGGGTTGTCAATGCACTTATCGCTGCTCAGCGCGCAGATATACCGCTGGTTTTTGAGCGTGCCGCAGCAATTGATCTCGCCGGCAGAAATGTGCTTGAAGCAGTTCAGATGAGTGTTAATCCGAAAGTAATTGAAACACCGCTTGTTGCTGCCATCGCAAAAAATGGTATTGAGCTGAAGGCCAAAGCGCGTGTTACAGTCAGAGCTAATATTGATCGGCTGGTAGGTGGTGCCGGCGAACAGACAATCACCGCACGCGTTGGTGAAGGTATTGTTACAACGATTGGTTCAGCCGATTCACATAAGGATGTTCTTGAGAATCCAGATAAGATATCTAAAGCTGTATTGACAAAAGGCCTTGATGCCGGAACCGCGTTTGAAATATTATCGATTGATATCGCGGATGTCGATGTTGGCCGCAATATTGGTGCTCAGCTGCAGACCGACCAGGCAGAAGCCGACAAGCGAATCGCGCAGGCGAAAGCGGAAGAACGGCGCGCAATGGCGGTTGCCCGTGAGCAGGAGATGAAGGCATCTGTTGTTGAAATGCGTGCGAAAGTTGTTGAAGCTGAAGCCGAAGTGCCAAAAGCAATTTCAGCAGCCTTGCGCGAAGGTAAACTTGGTGTGATGGACTACTACAACATGCAAAACATATTGTCTGATACACAGATGAGAAAATCGATTGCAGAAACAGATCGCCCTGAAGAAAAATCAACACGTAAATAAGAAAGGCTGATTCGCATGGTACAAAAGCCAAACGAATATGATTCGCAAATCCAGTCAAGACTGACGGATGATTACAAGTCATCCATAGAGTCACGGCTGGTCATCGGTGAAGAAATAGACGTTGAATCAATTGATGATTCTGATTACGAGATGCTTGTGAGAGGCAGTTTTACAGGAGAGCGCGAAAGCAGCGGATTTAATCTGCCGCATTTGTCACCTTTAAAGCAGGGTATTGTCATGGCTGAGCTTCTGGGCAAACCTGTCAGTAAAAGAAGGAGCCGAGGCCGTTTCGGCATATAATTTTAGCTGAAGAACTGGCTGAAGACACATCGAAAAATGATATAAACGGATAAAGCCGACGGATATAGCAGGCCGTCGGCTTTTTCTGATACAATTTCATCAAGGGGCGGCATGTGAGAGGCAGCAAAAACAGCAGAAAGAAAAAGGCTGCCTCATCGCTGAAGCAGCCTTTTTTAAAAATTTTGTTAAATCCATGTTTTCTGATTTGATTGAATCTATCCAAGTTTCGCGCTGACCGCCTGCGTGCCTTGGATACAGCCGGTTATCAGATCATTTCCTCTACAGGATCGATTTGCTTGGCAATGCTGAAAATCGCTTTTCTCGCAGCTTCTACCAGCTCTTTATCATTTTCTTTTTCAATATAATCCTGAAGATGTGTTTTGGTGACACCATTTCCCATCTGAGCCATGCCTTCAATTGTCGCCAAACGAATCTCTCTGTCCGGATCATGAAGCATAATAATCAGATTGTTAACGGATGTGTCATCACCAATTGTCGCCAGCGCCTTTATTGCCTTAATACGAATATCTTTCTTTCTGTCATTCAATAAAGGAACCAGTTTGGCACTTTTGTTCTTTTGAGCGTACTTCTCAATTTTTGCTGTTTTGTCACCTAAAATCATTAAGAATCCTCCTTCACCCTGAAAACAAGTGATTGATGCTAACTTGAACCACATACCACTCAAGTGTATTATAAGCATCAATTGTGAACTTCATATGAAGAGTTATCTAGAACACCTCTTCAAGCTTTTCTAGATAAATTATATCATTGTTAGGTCTTGGAATACAGTCAAATTTTCTTATATATTATGAAGATCTGCAACAAAACTGCTGTTCTTTGGTAATTTTTGTCTGTTTCGAATCTAACAGGTATCAAGGACAGCTCATTATGATATGATTTTATCAGAGATCTAAAATTCAGGTATATGACAGATCAAGTTTTATTTGTATATGGAACAAGTGAAAACAGACTTGAAAAACGCAGATAAAGACTTAAGTGAACAGCAGCGCTTGCGGAGGAACAAGATGACAGAACATCAAAACCATCAGGCTCAGGACCTGATCAATTTCATTAATCTCAGTCCGTCGCCTTATCATGCGGCGGCAAATGTTGTTGAAACACTCGAAAATGCAGGTTATCAGCTTTACGACGGGCGTTCAAAGCTCGATTCCGGTGATAAAAAATATGTGCTGCGCGGCGGATCATCCGTTTTTGCTTTTTCCGTTGGTAAAAAGGCTCTGAAGACAGGCTTTAGAATGGTCGCTTCGCATACGGATGCACCTGGCTTGAAGATTAAACCGCAGAGTCTGATCCGGCAGGCAAACTGTCTTTGCTTGAATACAGAAGTTTATGGCGGTCCTATCCTGCACACCTGGTTCGACCGCACACTGTCAATGGCCGGTCAGGTTGCTTTGAAGACCGGGGATGTCTGGAAGCCTGACATCCGGCTCATCAATTTCATCCGGCCTGTTTTGCTGATTCCCAGCCTGGCTATTCATATGCACCGCGATGTCAATGAGGTTAATGCCATACAGAAAGCGAAAAGCCTACTGCCGGTCATTGGCCTGGATTCTTATCAAGATTCGGACTGTAACCAGAAAATCGACGACAGCATTGATGCTGTAAAGGAAAAAGGTACAGGGCTGCACTACAGTTCCCCAAATGATTTTGAGTCAATTCTGGCTCATGAAATGGGCGTTGCGAAAGATGATATACTCGACTACTCGCTCTTTCTTTTTGACACCGCACCTGCTTGTCTGGCCGGACTGAACCAGGAACTGATCTCTGCACCCCGTCTGGATAATCTGGGTATGGTTCACGCGTCCATGAACGCGCTGCTTGAGGCAGACGAGCAAGACGGCATTAATCTGATCGCTTGTTTCGATCACGAGGAAATCGGCAGCAGAACAAGACAAGGAGCCAGTTCATCAGCGCTGCGTGATATCATGGAAAGCATTATTTATGGTCTGGGAGGAAATCGGACCGACTTCCTGAGCTGTATGGATACATCGTTTCTGTTGTCAGCTGACCAGGCGCATGCGGTTCACCCGAATTATCAGGAAGCAGCAGACCAGACAAATCAGCCCAAAATCAACCAGGGGCCGGTACTGAAAACATCTGCCAGCCAGTCTTATTTAACGGATGCACGATCAATGGCGACATTCAGACAGCTCTGCCGCGAAGCGGATGTCACCTGTCAGGTGTTTGCCGCTCGAAGTGACAAGCGAAGTGGTTCAACAGTAGGTCCGCTGACTGTTGAAAAGGTCCCCGTTTGCGGCGTTGATATTGGAAATCCTATCTGGGCAATGCATGCGATCAGAGAAACAGGCGGAGCAGCCGATCAGGAAGCAATGATCAAAGTGATGAAGCAATTTTTCAGCTAACAGGTGTTGACTTATGTCTATAAGTGGCCAAGTTTTAAGTAACAGATAACAGGAGTGTATTTATGGAAGCGAAAGCAAAATTGAACGAACAAAATCAAAGCCAGGATCTATCTGATAAAAAGCGAACCGCTTTAAAATTTTATACGGGAGGCAGGCGATTCAAGGTCATTGCCTGCGAGATCTTATTTCGAGAGGTCTGCCTTTGTGCGGCTGCTTCACCTAATATTATCGATCCTGTTTTTTTGACGAAGGGACTGCATGATATAGGTGAAACGAAAATGACAGCGCGCCTGCAGCAAGAAATAGATGCTGTTGATCCAGAGAAGTACGATGCGATTTTGCTGGTTTATGGACTTTGTAATAATGGTATCCGCGGGTTATCCGCTAAACTGCCGCTTGTGATTCCGCGAGCACATGACTGCATCACGCTGCTGATGGGTTCAAAGGAAAAGTATCAGCAATATTTTAATGAGAAGGCAGGTACTTACTTTAAATCGACCGGCTGGATTGAAAGGGATGCAGGTTCCCTTGAGAGTGAAGACGGTGCATCGATCACCTCTCAGCTGGGCATGAATCGCACTTACGCGGAGTATGTTGAAGAGTATGGTGAAGAAAACGCTGAGTATCTGATGGAAATACTGGGTGACTGGCTGCATCAGTATCACCGTTTAGCTTACATTGATACAAATACGGGCGACAAAAATGCAAACATTGAGCTGACCAGACAGCAGGCTGAAGAACGAGGGTGGGAAT
>SLHU01000135.1 GCA_007135995.1 Clostridiales bacterium
AATGCAGCTCACAATATTAATTAAGCTGAAGGTGCCACTCAAAAAAAGATAGGTGTTTAATAGATTGAGTAACGTTAGAACAGATCCTGCAAGCGTAATTGGGATGCCAAAAAAAACGGTGGAGTCATCCTGGACATTAAATCGTGCCAGCCGGATTGCCCCTGCTATAGGATAAATCAGCATAACCAGATACCCGATAATCTGACCGCCTGAAAAAAGCAAAGAAGCTGAAGTAAAATGAAGCTTCCAGGCGATCACCGCAGGCGCTACACCAAATGAGATCAAGTCGCATAGTGAGTCCAGCTGTTTTCCCATCTCACTGGTCACATTCAGTCTTCTGGCAAGCTTGCCGTCAAATCTATCTGTTAAAGCGGCGGCCATAACAAACAAGCTGCTGAAATATATAAGATTAACATCATCTCCTCTTTGAAGTAAGTTGAATTTATCGGTTGATGCAGCAATAAGGATTGCTGAAACCCCGAATGACAAATTCATCAATGTGATAAAGTTTGGCAGATTTTTCTTAAGCATACATTCCTCAAATGTTAAATGATTGATCAAGCGAGGCCAACACCGTTTCAGCCCCCTTGACTTTCTGACCTTCGTTCACATGCATGATGCAATATTCTGGGATAATCAGTTCGGTGCAAGAGCCGAATTTGATCATGCCTATTCGCTGATGCTGTGTGACATGTGATTGATCCGATAAATCACTGACAATTCTTCTAGCGACAAATCCGGTTATCTGATTGACTATAAACTTGCATTTGTCATTTCCAAAGCAAATTTCGTTTCGTTCATTTATTTCTGAAGCATGTGACTTGAACGCTGGAAGAAACTTCCCAGGTCTGTACGTTTGTGAAACAACATGCCCACTCATGGGTGCTCTGTTAATATGAACATTAAAGATGGATAAGAAAATAGATATTTTGACTGCTTGTTCCCCGATGCGATCATCATAGCCTGTTTTTGAGATCGACAAAACCCGGCCGTCAGCAGGGCTGAAAAAAACATCAGGATTTTCTTTTGTATTTCTTTTTGGGTTTCGGAAAAAGTAAATAAAAAATAACAGAAAAGGCAAAGTCACAACAAGCGACCAAAGCGACAGCATCACTAAAAACACCAAAATGATTGCTGTCACTATAATATAGGGGATCCCTTCAGAAGCTATCGGCAGATTTCTCATATACTTAACTCCACACGTTGTTTCATGTTGGTTTCATCGATGCAGCTGATCAACAGTCTACATGACAATGTCTATACGTCAAAAATGTACACAATATCATACACCAAACTGCACAGAAGTTTTTCAACTACTCAAACAGTGTAGCATATAATAAAAAAAAGTGTATCACATTTCCGAGCCGCTTAACGATCGAAAAACCGGCAGCAAAGCCGTGCTGCGCTCTACGCATGTATATGTCAATCACGAAACCCGTTTACCAGCTGATCTGGCACAATATTTTTGGACAGCGGCTGCGGGGAGTACCTGGACCAATCCTGCTTTTCCTGATCAAGGCGGCATAAGGCCTTGCCAGCATGATCAAGATTTTTAAAAAGCTTCATGGGCAGCTGAATACTGCGGTTGTTTTTTTGCATTTCTGACAAAACCTCCAATAAGAAAGATAACCGCATTGAAGGCGATAGCTTTAACGATTTCAGCTTGCCAACTGCTGCCAGGCGAAGTTTATGTTCAATCTGCAGTTCTTCACGTGACTGCTGATACTGTTCGTTGAACTTAGCTCTGTTGGCCTGTATTTCTGCAATGAACGCATTGGGGCTCCAGACAAGCTTTCGATCAATATTATAAGCAAGAGCCGCTTGCTCCAGACCCATGGTAATATTGAAGCCATATTCTTTTAGTATGCAGATATAATCAGCATCGTAAAAATAATAAAATTCACCATTAAGTACTCCAAGAACTTTCAGTGCGTCAAGATATCCAAGCGAAATATTTAGCTTTAGTTTCGAGGGTGTAATGTCAAAAATATTTCCCAAATCAATGCGGTTGTGTATGTAGGAAAATCTTCTGCATGGAAACTGCGATAATTTCAAGTTTGAGTTAGAACGAAGCGCTATGGCATATAAGTCGCGTGAACCTGTTTTTATCAGCATATTTAAAGGTACGTTTTCTACAAGGCCGCCGTCAATATACTGTTTATTATTGATCTTAACGTGCTTTAGGCCCGGCAGACGTGAGCTTGCCATCAGGTAATCAACCAGGCATCCTTTTGGAATTTCATTGATCCATAGCTCAACAGGCTTTATATTGGGTGTGGTGGCGGTTAAAAGACCAAACTTGACATTTGACGCTCTGACTCGATGCTCATCTATATATTGTGAGAGCAGCTCACGAAAAGGGCTTGTATTCAGACCTCTGTTGCGAAGGTACTCACTGATGAGTTTATCAGCATCCTTAATCCCGAAATCTTTTATTGATGACAGATCTGAGCCATCAGCGAACGACAAGCACTGGTCCATCCTCAGATTTTGCCAGAGGTGAAGTGCATGATCAAAGTCTCCTTGTGCCATCAGGGCACCGTTGATGGCACCGATTGATGTGCCGGCAATATAGTCAAAATGATGGTTGTACTCAGATAACGCTTTCCACGCACCTACCTGATATACACCTTTGGCTCCGCCAGCCGCTAAAGCTAACCCTTTCACCATATGTCATTCCTCTCATCAGCTTATTATGGCTAATCACATTATATCATGAGCATGTTCTTCTTTGGACTGTTGAAAAAACACTCTGATTTTTGTGAACCAGATTGGTTCTGAGCAGATTCTTTAAACTGACTATAAGGAGATTCATAAAACTGACATAGTTTAATCATGAATATTTTCATTTATGTCGTCATACCATCACGTTAAGACTGTATAAATTAAATATATAGTCATGATCTTCTTAAATGAATATCCTGTTTCATGCTACAATTAGTGTATACAAGTATTGGGAAGATTCGAGGACTACGAAGATTTAACAACTTATAATGTGTTCGGCTATGAACAGGCAGCATGTATTTTTTACGCTAATTAAAAAATATGTTACATTATAAAAAGTGAGGCGATTAATGTGAATATCAACGACATGAACAATAATCATGATGACAGGCATCGCGACGGTTCAGATAAAGACTTTTATCATCACAGCAACGATCATTTGCATGCAAATTATGATCATCAGAACGACGATCAGGCACACAGTCAAAGAGGCGGGCAAGTTGACTCGGAGAAAAGCCGTTTTTCGACTGGGTTAACCGGTTCAGATGATCATAATAACTACCAGGATCACCAATCATATGTGTATCCGCACAGTGGTTACAATCATTCATCAAATCGTCCTGGCGGATCCAATAATAAGAGCCAGCCGCCTCATAAAAAGAACACTGCTCGAATTATCGGCTTTATCGCATGGACACTGGCTCTTGTCGTATTATTTTCTGCGGCATCCGGCAGTCTGGTCTACCATTATATGAGAAACCAGATTCAGCCTGTACAGGAACCCGGAAGCCAGACAGACGTGACAGAAACTGATTTAGAAGAAGACGAGACACAAAACGACCGTTTTGAAGAACAAACAGCTGAACCGGATAACAGCGGCATGGAGGCAGATAGTGGTGTCCGGGACAGACATTTTTCTTTAGGATCAGCTGCCGCTCGCCGTGATGGTGATGAGGAACCTCTTTCTATCGTAGAAATTGCTGATAAAGGCAAACCAGCTGTTGTTGCGATAACAACAGAGGTTACTGTCCGGGATTTCTTTGGACAAGAGGGCATCGTGCCTGCCGCAGGTTCGGGATTTCTAATTTCCGATGATGGCTATATCGTGACCAATAATCATGTTGTAGAAAACGCAAGTGCTATCACGATATTCCTCGATAATGGGGACTTGCATGATGCTAAATTGGTGGGCGCTGATCCGCAAAATGACATCGCTGTATTAAAAATTGATGGCAGCAGCTTTCCTGCGGTTGTATTAGGCGATTCATCAGACATCATGGTGGGTGAGCTTGCAGTCGCAATCGGCAATCCGCTGGGACAGTTGAGCGGCAGCGTGACTGCTGGCATTATCAGTGGTCTTGATCGGCAAATCAGAATAGAAGGGCAGACGCTCAACCTATTACAGACAGATGCTGCCATCAACCAGGGTAATTCAGGGGGTGCTTTGTTTAATTCGTTTGGCGAAGTCATAGGAATTAATACGGCTAAAAGTGCAGGCGCGGGCATAGAAGGCCTTGGCTTTGCAATACCTATTAATCATGCAAAACCGATCATTGAAAGCATCATTCAAAGTGGATATGTAACAGGCAGACCCAAAATTGGTGTGTCGACTCAGGATTTAACCGCACAAATGGCCGATTATTATGATTTGGTGGAAGGTGTTTATATTGTTTCGGTTGAAAGGAACAGCGCTGCTGATCGCGCTGGCATGAGACGAGGCGATATCATCATCAAATCCAACGGCATTGAAACGCTGACAACTGCCGAAATTAATGATATAAAAAATGAGCTTGAGCCAGGAGATGAAATGGTATTAACAGTCATCCGAGACGGCAATGAAATCGAGATAACGGTTATTCTTGACGAGGATGTTCCTCACGATGTCATGCCCGCAACTAATCGTTCAATGCCGGCAGACAATAATGTCATATAAGCAGTAAGCATTCATACCAGTAAGCAGTAAGTATTCATACCAGTCGTTTATCTGCCGGCTTTGCACTTTATGAGTTGCAGGCCGGCAAATAAACGTGGGCGGATTTTGGTTTCTTTTTCTGCTGTGAAAATGAGCTGGAAGTCTGGCGGCACATTGATCATATTCTGCAATATAATGCAAGAATGGCAGCAGAGGTGATCATATATAGACAGTTTCCGCCCGGCTAGATGATCTGAGCAAACGGCTGCCGGTCATGGGCTGAAGGAAAATGCGTTGTTTACATTGTATTATCCATGATACAATGTTGACCAACTAAATGCGACGATGTCTGAACGTTGGATGGTCCTTACCGGCCACAACTGTATGGTACTAAGGAGATAGCTATGTTTTGGCGCTATCGTTATAGAAAAGACATTTTTATATCTGTTTTGCTTGTTATTTTGTTTGGTGTGGGACTTTATTACCTGAACGCTTATATTTCAGGCTATTCAGAGCTTGAGGCGTCGGCCTTCATCACCTGGGCATACAGGCTTTTATTACTGGTCTATATTATGCTTCTTTTTGTCACTATGAAACAGGTTTTTACAACTTATGATCTGGAAAGATTTGACCCTGGCAGCCGTTCAAGCATGAAAAGGCTGCTGAAACGCATGCGTTATCGTCTGCCGCGAGGGCCGATGAAAATTGATGAGATTATGTATCGTTTCGATGTGAAATTGAAAAAAATGGGGTATGATTTAGAATATGACAATAGTATCGCAGGGACGGTATATGTCAAAACACATGCGACAGGGTTGTTCGGCCGATCAAAAGCTGAAAGGGTGATGATTAAAAAACA
>SLHU01000192.1 GCA_007135995.1 Clostridiales bacterium
AAAAACGCCGGGACTAAAATAAAGGCATATTGAGCAAAAAGACATCGTAATGAACGACGAGAAAGCACCAGCAAAGGCAGGGGACGATCACATGACAAATCTGACATTCACTAAAATGCATGGCATCGGCAATGATTATGTTTACATCAATATCTTTCATCAGGAAGTTAAAAACCCTTCTGAACTGGCCGTTAAGCTTAGTGACCGGCATTTTGGCATCGGTTCCGACGGGATTGTTCTGATCGGACCATCTGATCAGGCAGACTTTGCTATGGACATGTATAACCTTGACGGTTCGCGGGGTAAAATGTGCGGCAATGCGATCCGCTGTGTCGGGAAATATGTTTATGAACGGCAGTTGACTGCCAAGAAGAAAATAACCATTGAAACCCTCAGTGGGATCAAGACACTGAGCCTGCTCACTGAAAAAGGTCAAGTCAGCTGCGTGAAAGTGGATATGGGGCTGCCGGTTCTGGATCCCCGTAAAATACCGGTGCGCTGGCGTGATGACAGACTTGTCAATGAACCTATATCAATCGGAGGAAAGTTTTACCGCATCACCAGTGTGTCAATGGGCAATCCTCATGCGGTGGTTTTTCACGACGATATTGATCAGCTTGATCTTGCTGCCATCGGGCCTGACTTTGAACATCACAAGCTTTTCCCCGACAAGGTCAATACAGAATTTGTTCAGGTGATCGATAAAGACAATTTACGCATGCGCGTCTGGGAGACCGGATCAGGTGAAACAATGGCCTGCGGAACAGGTGCATGTGCTGCGCTGGTCGCTGCCGTTCTGAACGGATTTTCGCGGCGAAAAGCGATGCTGCATTTAGCAGGCGGACAGCTGCTTATTGAATGGCCGGCTGATGACGGGCCGGTTATGATGAGCGGTCCGGCAACCTTTGTGTTTGACGGCACTGTCAGGGTATAAAGCGTGTGATGGTTCTGCGGCGCGGCAGGGCGGCTGGTCTTGCAGCTTCGCTGGCCCGCAGGCAGACATCTAACAGGCAGACATCTAATCGGATAAAACAGAAGTACGAGTACGTAAAAGCTGATCTGGCCGTTAAGCGTCGAGAGCAGCTGCATACAGTCATTGACATTTAAAATAACATTCAGGAGACCATATTATGATTCAAATTAATCAGAACTACACGAAATTGCCGGGTAATTACCTGTTTGCCGATATCAGCAGAAAAATATCGCTTTATCAGCAGCGTCATCCGGACAAACCACTGATCCGGCTGGGCATTGGTGATGTGACCAGACCGCTGGCGCCTGCGATTATCAGTCAACTTCATCAGGCTGTTGATGAACAGGCAGAAACGGCGACCTTTAAAGGCTATGGTCCTGAGCAGGGGTACGCGTTTTTGCGTGAAAAGATAGCCAAAGACTATCAGAATCGCTGCGGGGTGAAAATTCAGGCAGATGAGATCTTTGTCAGCGACGGCAGTAAATGTGATACTGGGAATTTTGGCGAACTCTTCGCGGACGACACAAAAGTCGCTGTCTGCGATCCTGTTTATCCCGTTTATGTTGACAGCAATGCCATGGCGGGACGTGCGGGAACGTATAATCAGAAAACAGGCAGATGGAGCCAGCTAAACTATTTGCCATGTCTGGAGGACAATGATTTTTTGCCGCAGATACCTGGCCCCGCTGAACCCGTACCAGACCTGATCTACCTTTGTTTCCCGAATAATCCAACCGGCGCGATGGCTGGCAGAGAACTGCTGGAGGACTGGGTCGCGTATGCCAGAGAACACGGCTCTCTTATTCTTTACGATGCCGCCTATGCGGCCTTTATCAGAGAAGATCTGCCGCTTAGTATTTTTGAAATTGAAGGTGCCCGCAGCTGCGCTGTTGAATTTTGCAGTTTTTCGAAACTGGCTGGGTTTACCGGTATCAGGCTGGGTTACGCCGTTATCCCCGACGAACTGGCTTTTCAGGGAGTTCAGCTGAATGCGCTATGGAGCCGCCGCCAGACAACAAAGTTCAATGGCGCTTGCTGCCTGGCACAGTCAGCAGGTGCAGCTGTTTTTTCTGAAGCCGGACAACAGCAGATAAAAGACGCCATCCGCTATTACCAGGAAAATGCCGATCTGATGATACAAGCACTTAGCGAAATGGGTTTTAAACTGTCCGGCGGTGTCAACGCACCCTACATATGGCTGAAGACACCGGACAATATGCCTTCCTGGGACTTCTTCGATCTGCTGCTTAATGAAGCGGGTGTGGTCGGGACACCAGGCTCGGGTTTCGGGCCTTGTGGTGAAGGTTATTTCAGGCTGACCGCTTTTGGCACGCACGAGCACACCGCACAGGCAATTGACCGCATCAAGCAATCTTTTGGACAATAAGGTCCAGTATCATCTGAACTGGAAACAGGCTTTTTAATCTGATCAAGTTGACTGAAACAGGAGTGACCAGAGCGTACGTTTTTGGTTTGACAGCCCTTTGTGAGGCATTATATAATGTGTAGGGCAAAACGTCCCACACGATGAGTCTGGGGCGTTTTTATATTTTTAAGGAGGCATTATTGTGATAAAAGCAATTGTTGGAGCAAACTGGGGAGACGAAGGAAAAGGTAAAATAACCGATATGTTTGCCGAGCAGTCGGATATCGTCATTCGATTTCAGGGCGGCGCGAATGCCGGGCACACAATTATTAACAGTTATGGTAAATTCGCTTTGCACCAGCTGCCTTCCGGGGTTTTTCACCAGCACATCACCAATATTATCGCAAATGGTGTCGCACTGAATATCCCCTCGCTCATCAAAGAGCTTGACCAGCTCAGGCAGGCAGATGTTCCAAAGCCAAAGCTTTTGGTATCAGACCGCACACAAATCGTCATGCCTTATCATATTCTATTTGATCAATATGAAGAGGAACGACTGAGCGATCGTCAGTTTGGATCAACCAAATCAGGCATCGCTCCTTTTTATTCTGATAAATTCGCGAAAATCGGATTTCAGGTGAACGAGCTTTATGACGAAGCGGCCTTATCAGACAAATTAAGCAGGATTTTAGAAGTGAAGAATGTGCTGGTTAAGCACCTTTATCAAAAACCGCTGCTTGAGCATGACGCGATTCTAGCTGATATGATTCGATGGAGAGAGCAGATCCATCCTTATGTTGCTGATACAGCAGCGTATCTGGTAAAAGCAGTGAAGGAAGATCGTACGATTTTACTGGAGGGGCAGCTGGGCGCGTTAAAAGATCCTGATTTTGGAATTTATCCATTTACCACCTCATCATCTACGCTGGCCGGATACGCACCGGTAGGTGCAGGAATTCCTCCTTATGCAATCAAGGATATTCTGACAATCACCAAAGCCTATTCCAGTGCGGTTGGCGCGGGACCCTTTGTAAGTGAGATTTTTGGTGATCAGGCCGACGAGCTGAGAAGAAGAGGCGGTGACGCGGGAGAGTACGGTGCGACAACCGGCAGACCAAGAAGAATGGGCTGGTTTGATACCGTTGCAACACGATACGGCTGCCAGGTGCAGGGTGCCACCGGTGTGGTACTGACCGCTATTGATGTATTAAGTTATCTTGATGAAATCCCCGTCTGTACGGGCTATGAAATTGACGGACAGATCACGCACCAGTTTCCGTCAGGCCATTTGCTGGAAAAAGCGAAACCTGTTTTGAAAATTATGCCGGGCTGGAAGAAAGATGTTCGTGGCATCACCTCATTTGACGAACTTCCAGACGAAGCACAGCAGTATGTCAGCTTCATCGAAAAAGAAATCGGTGTACCTATTAAATTAGTTTCAAACGGACCGCGTCGCGAAGAAATTATCGTGCGCATTAAAGATTAAACTTAATCTTTAAACAGGAGGCATATTTGTGCAGCATCAAGCGATTCTCGTTCTCGATTTTGGCGGACAGTATAACCAGCTGATTGCACGCCGTGTGCGTGAAAATAAAGTCTATTGTGAAGTGCTGCCCTACAGTACTCCCATTGAGAAAATCCGCGAGGGGCAATATAGCGGAATCATTTTTACCGGAGGCCCCAGCAGTGTATCGGCCATTGATGCACCTCGCTGTGATCCGGCCGTTTTTGAGCTGGGTATACCGATTTTAGGCATCTGTTATGGCGCGCAGCTGATGGCGACCGTTCTTGGCGGAGCAGTAGACCGGCCTGAAAAACGTGAATACGGGAAAGTATCGCTTGACATCATAAAGCAGGACAGCCTGCTTTTCAGGCGTGTTGATGCGCATACGACCTGCTGGATGAGCCATACTGACCAGATCATACAGCTTCCTTCTGGATTTTCAGCAACTGCGAAGACATCCAGCTGCCAGACCGCTGCAATGGAACATGCTGCAAAAAAACAGTATGCTGTTCAGTTCCATCCGGAGGTTCAGCATACGCCCCAGGGAAATTTGATGCTGCGGGATTTTCTTTTTGATGTTTGCGGCTGCACAGGTGACTGGCATATGGCTGCCTTTGTTCAAGATGCTGTTGAAAAAGTAAAACAGCAGGTGGGTAACCGCAAAGTCTTATGTGCCTTGTCGGGTGGTGTCGATTCATCTGTAGCGGCCGTTCTGATTCATCGGGCAATTGGCAAGAATCTGACCTGCATCTTTGTCGATCATGGATTGATGCGTAAAGATGAAGGGGACATGGTTGTCAAAATTTTCCGCGAGCAGTTTGACATGAATCTGATTCGTGTCAATGCACAGCAGCGCTTTCTGGACAAGCTTTCCGGCATTATAGAACCTGAGCAGAAACGGAAGATAATCGGTGAAGAATTCATCAGAGTGTTTGAGGAAGAAGCTAAGAGAATCGGATCTGTTGATTTTCTTGTTCAGGGGACGATTTACCCGGATGTCATTGAAAGCGGAACCGGCGACGCGGCGGTGATTAAAAGCCACCATAATGTTGGCGGTTTGCCCGAAGATATTGGGTTTGAAGCAATACTCGAGCCGCTGCGCGAGCTTTTCAAAGATGAAGTTCGAATGGTTGGTCTTGAACTGGGCATACCTGGCCCGCTTGTGTGGCGTCAGCCTTTCCCCGGTCCCGGACTGGGCATTCGGGTTATCGGAGAGATAACAGAAGAAAAACTCGTGGTGCTGCGTGAAGCGGATGCTGTTTTCCGTGATGAAATTGCAAAGGCAAACCTGGATCAGGATATCCACCAGTATTTTGCTGTTTTGACGGGGATCCGGTCTGTTGGTGTGATGGGTGATGAGAGAACATACGATCATACAATTGCTTTAAGGGCCGTGACAACAAATGATTTTATGACAGCGGACTGGGCTCAGATCCCGTTTGAAGTGCTGGCCAGGATTTCAAACCGAATTGTTAATGAGGTGCGCGAAGTAAACCGTGTCGTATACGATATCACATCAAAACCCCCGGCTACCATTGAATGGGAATAATGGGGATGACGGCCATATCATATACTCCTAGGTCCTCGGCGCTATGCGCCTGCGGAAACGTCGCATATGACACAGCCGTCATCCATGTGTAGCGACA
>SLHU01000272.1 GCA_007135995.1 Clostridiales bacterium
CCTGGCTGCCGGCAGAACCGTCATTCTTATGCAGATGCGGATGTGCATGATCATGATCATGCCCGCCGCTGTGGCTGTGTTCAGAGTCAATGTCAAGGCTTTCTTCATATGTGCCATGAATACTGACATCAACTTTCAACCCGGCAATCCCGCACTTTATTGCTTGCTTTTGCGAGACAACAACCCCTTCCAGATCCAGATGATTCATCTGGCTGATAAAGGCGCTCTTGTCATCGATCAGGTCCAGAAGCGCAGCCATCAGCATGTCACCGGACGCGCCCATATTCAGTTCAAGATATAATATTTTCATAATAATCACCGGACAACGCACACTCAGAAACAATCACGCGCTGCCTGGCTTTCTCCTTTCAGAATTTCTTATTCAACAGCGCATATGGTTAATCATGGATGCCAGATACCCGGCACCAAAGCCATTGTCAATATTAACCACACTCACGCCTGAAGAACATGAGTTAAGCATCGAAAGCAAAGCTGCAAGCCCTTGAAAGGAAGCGCCGTATCCAATACTGGTCGGCACGGCGATCACCGGGCAATCAGCCAGACCGCCAATCACGCTGGCCAGGGCACCTTCCATGCCGGCGATCGCGATAATCACTTTCGCCTTCATGATAATATCCAGTTGTGCCAGCAGCCGGTGAAGTCCCGCTACCCCCACATCATATAGTCTCACCACATCATTGCCCAGCATTTCAGCGGTCAAAGCCGCTTCTTCTGCAACGGGCATGTCGCTGGTGCCGCCTGTAGCCACCACCACCTGCCCGATGCCGTCAGCTTCAGGCATTTTGCCAATAATCGCAACACTCCCCATTGCATGGTAGGTCAGCGGCTGTTTTTCCGATATCAGGGCTGCTGTTTCAGCGGTCAGCCGGGTGATCAGAATATTTTTCTGTCCGCGGTCCTGCATGGCCCGGCAAATGCCAACAATTTGCTCCGGTGTTTTTCCCGCACCGTAAATCACTTCAGCAATCCCCTGCCGCAGGCTTCGGTGATGATCAACTTTCGCGTATCCCAGATCTTCAAAAGGCTGCATTTTCAGCTGATGCAGCGCCTGCTGCGGATCAAGCGATCCCTCTTTGACTTGCTCCAGTATCTTCAGAACTTGTTCTTGCATCTTATCCTCCCGGTGAGCTGAATGCTCGTTGACAGCTGCATGCTTGTTTCTAAGTGTTCGTTTATCCGTGTTCGTCTTTTATGGTTTACGTCAGTTAAAGACAATACCCTTGGCCGGTGGTTTTATCTGCGGCTGACAGCAACGTATTGTCTGTTATTTCGTGACCTGCCTTACAGGCAGCCTATCTTGGTTTCAGATCAAGCATCACGTGTTCAAATCGCGTACCCCAGTCACTAAGCATCGCCTGACGCATTTCAAGCGCACGCGGCATTTGCTCAGCCTTCAGCTCAAGGCGAGCGGCCATTCCCATGAGTCTGACTCTGAAATCAGAAAAACCATGATCAAACAGCCATGTTTCGCTTTGTTCAATCATTTGCAGTTTTTCCGCGGTGATTGACTCATCGGCCGGCACACGTGTTGCCAGACAGGCATAGGCTGGTTTATCCCAGGTGAAAAGTCCGGCTTCTTTGGATAATCTCCTGACGTTTTCTTTTGTCAGACCGCAGATCCGGAGCGGTGAATGAACCGACAGTTCACCAAGCGCCCGCATGCCGGGCCTGTCATCCGCATCATCAGACGCGTTTGTACCGTCGATCAGGATCTTGTAGCCATCTTGAAAAGCCTGCTCGCGCAAAATGGAAAACAGCGCTGTTTTACAGAAATAGCAGCGCTGGTTACTGTTTTTCGTCACTTGCGGTTCCTGTAACACGTCATGCTCAATAACAGTCAGATCAGCGCCCAGCTCACTGGCCATCTTGAGCGCGTCCTCATATTCGAACTGGGGCTGAAACGCGGTTTTAATAAAATAAGGTTTAATATCCGCGCCATATCGGCGGCCGGCATATAGTAAATAAGACGAATCAACACCACCGGAAAAACCAAGGGCCACAACCGGGTTCTGTTTGAAATAGTTTTCTAAATCCATATAAAAATCTCCTCAATCATATTAAAAGTCAAGCTGCAGGATTCTAGGCCAAGTTGCCGGATCCAAAGCCAAGATGCCGGCAGGTACCGTGATCAGTTATTAACTGCTGTCAATAACGGTGTCAATGACGGCTGCCAAAGGCTGCTGCGGCAGACAGGGTCATCAGGTTGCATGACCTGAAAAAAGCCATGAAAGCAGCAATCTTTTGATCGCCTGAAACCTTCATAGCTTCTTTTATTTAACGGATCCAAAGCCGGATGAATCGTCATCCAGATCAATCATCATATGCTGTACTGTCTTTCTTCTGAAAGGGTAGCTTCTGCTTCATGCAGGTTCATTCATTTTCACACAACAGGGCCTGCGTTGTCAATCACCCCGCGCCGCCCTGTTTGTTTACAGCATCAGACAATCAGGGCAGCAAAAACTGAAAGCAGCCTGTTGTTTCGATTCAACGCACCGTTTGCCGGCATTCGCACGTACTTCTGCTGATTTCAGATCAGACGGGCGTGGTTGTCAAGATAATGTCACAACCATTTGTCAAAACTTGCAGTATAATGGAAACGTTGCAGGATTAAATGGAGGATTTGCCGTGTTAAAAATTATGCGTTATATGAAGCCCTTTGCCGGCTCAATTTTACTCATATTCATCTTGCTTTTCATGCAGGCGATGGCAGATCTTGAATTACCTGCCTATATGTCTCAGATCGTCAATGTAGGCATACAGCAGCGGGGCGTTGAAAAGCCTGTGCCGGAGGTCATGCGGCAGGCCAAGATGGATCAGCTGATGCTTTTGCTTGATGAGACAGAGCGGCAGCTGCTGACTGAATCGTACCAGGTTCTTTCACGACAGGACACAGCGGATGACCTGTATCAGGAATATCTGCAGCGATACCCGCTTCTTGCTCAAGAACCACTGGTCTTGCTGACCGACCAAACAGACGAAACATCACAGCATCTGGAATCAATCCTAACCATACCGTTTTTTTTGCTGAGCGGATTTGAACAAGATGAAGCGCTTGAAGGACTGACAGATATAGAGATTATGCTTGAGCAATTGGCTCAGCTGCCTGAGAATCTGAGAGCAGCGGCACTAAATGAGTTAAAAGAAGACATATCGCTGCTCCCTGAAGGCATCATCGAACAAACCGCCGTCGCGGTTGTGGCTCAGGAATACCAGTTGATCGGCTTCGACCTTTCCAGTTTGCAGAACAGTTACCTTTTCCGGACCGGCGGCCTGATGCTGCTCATCGCATTGCTAGGTGCATCAGCATCTATTATTGTCGGTCTGATTTCTGCCCGGGTGGCGGCGGGTCTTGGACGCGACCTGCGCCATGATACATTCAAGAAAGTGACCAACTTCTCGAACGCGGAGTTTGATTCCTTTTCCACAGCCTCTTTGATCACGCGTTCAACCAATGACATCCAGCAGATTCAGATGATGCTTGTGATGTTGCTGCGGTTGTTGTTTTACGCGCCCATCCTGGGCATTGGCGGCATTTTCAAGGTGATTGACAACAACTTGTCAATGGCCTGGATCATTGCGGTCGCTGTGGCTGCCCTGATGACTTTAATTATCGTCTTATTCAATGTCGCCATGCCCAAATTCAAAATGATCCAGAAACTGGTTGACCGGGTCAATCTGGTTACACGTGAGATGCTGTCCGGGCTGATGGTGATCCGTGCCTTCAATAATCAAAAAGAACAGGAAGATAAGTTTGATAAAGCAAATCGGGATCTGACCCGAACAAACTTGTTTGTCAGCAGGCTGATGGTGCTGCTCTGGCCCACGATGATTCTGATCATGAACGGCACCAGCTTGCTGATTATCTGGATTGGCGCCGGACAAGTTGAACAGGGCGCTATGCAGGTGGGCGACGTCATGGCCTTTATTCAGTACACCATGCAGATTATCATGTCATTTCTCATGGTTTCCATGGTCTTTATTATGATGCCCAGAGCCAGCGTCTCCGCGCAGCGGATCAATGAAGTGCTTCTGGTCAAGCCTGTGATCAATGATCCGGAAAAACCAGCGGCTTATCCGCAGTCAGCGCCCGGCCTGATTGAGTTCAATGATGTCTGTTTTCGTTATCCGAATGCTGAAAATGATGTGCTTAATCATATAAGCTTTACTGCCAGGCCGGGGGAAACCACCGCCTTTATCGGCAGCACGGGCTGCGGCAAGTCAACGCTGGTCAATCTCATCCCCCGGTTTTATGACACAACGCAAGGTCAGGTCTTGATCGATCACATTGATGTAAAGGATGTCAGCCAGGCTGAGCTGCGAAAACGGATTGGCTATGTGCCGCAAAAAGGCATTTTGTTTTCAGGCGATGTTGCAAGCAATGTTCGCTACGGTAAAGAAGACGCTGATGAACAGGCCTTGTATAAAGCACTCGATACAGCACAGGCTGCGGATTTTGTCCAGGATTCTGAACAGAAACTGGCCAGGCCGATTGCTCAGAACGGCAGCAACGTTTCCGGCGGTCAGCGTCAGCGGCTGGCAATCGCCAGAGCGCTGGCCAGCAACCCTGATATTTTCATCTTTGATGACAGCTTTTCCGCCCTCGATTACCGAACCGACGCGGCCCTGCGCAAAGCCCTGTTTCAGACAACCAGCCATTCAACAGTTCTCATCGTCGCACAAAGGATTGGAACGATTCTGCATGCAGATCAGATCATCGTCCTGGATGAAGGTAATATTGTAGGGATCGGCAAGCATAAAGAGCTGCTCAGATCGTGCGAAGTCTATCGCGAAATTGCCGCGTCACAGCTATCTGAGGAGGAACTGGCCGTATGACAAAAAAAACGCCTCAACAGTCCGAACAGATAAAAAACGGTCAGACGAACACGAATGGTCAAACCCCTGAAAACGGCGCGGCTTCCGGAAAAGAAGCAGCGCCGGGCTCATCCGTCAGGCCTGCGCGCCCCAGAAGCGGCCCCGGCGGCGGCCCGCCTATGATGATGGGCGGAGAAAAGCCGCGAGATTTCAAAAACGCGTTCAGAAAACTGCTGAAGGCGATCAGACCTTACCGGCTGACCATTGGCATCGTCTTGTTTTTCGCGGTGGGCAGCACGGTGTTCGCGATTCTGGGCCCGAAAATCCTGGGCGAAGCGACAACGATCCTGTTCGAGGGTGCTGTCGCGAGAATGATGCAGGTGCCCGGTGCTGCCATTGACTTTGGTGCTATTGGCCGGATTGTGGTCTGGCTGCTGATGCTGTATACAATCAGTTCAGTCTTTAACTATATTCAAGGCTATCTGATGGCGGGCATCGCGATGAAGGTCAGTTATACGTTCAGACGAGATATCGCTGAAAAATTCAGCCGCCTGCCGCTGAGTTATTTTGACAAACAGACACATGGCGAAATTCTTTCCCGTGTTACCAATGATATTGACACCATCAG
>SLHU01000382.1 GCA_007135995.1 Clostridiales bacterium
CGCGGATATCTTTCTGAGTCAGATATACAGGATGTCCTTTTTCACCATTTTCTGCTGCCACCAGTAAAATCACGTCCTGTCCGTCTATTTCGGCAATATATGGCTGCAGATAATCCGCAAGTTCATCAATATCATCTTCTATATGTCCCGTTTCATCAATCAGGCCTTTTTCCAGACAGGCTGCGACTGCGGCGATCAGCCCCGACCCGCATAATCCGCGCGGTTTATAGTTTTGAATCACACCGCAGGCATTTTCCGCCTTGTTATTTTGTGCCAGGCCATTCGATACAGGTTCGCCCTGAGGATCAATGACGCTGCAGCATAAAGTATCGTCTTTCCACCAGACATCGTCAATAGCTCCGACAACGCCCCCCAGACCGCACGAAATATTCGCGCCTTCAAAGGCAGGACCAGCAGCGGTTGAACAGGCAATCAGACCGTCCGGTCCAGATAAGACAATTTCACCGTTTGTTCCAATATCGAGCAAGATGCGTACATCTTGATTTATCTGATCTAAACCGCAGGCCAGCAGTCCGGCGGTTATATCGGCTCCCACATAGCTTGCGATGCCAGGCATAAGCTGCACCAGTGTTTCTTTGGGCAGCTGAAGATTAAGATCGGCGGCTGACAGCATTTGCTCCTGCGCGCTGACAGGCATAAAAGGCGTTCTGGCAATGGAAGCCGTCGGAAGGCCGGTCAACAGATGCAGCATGGTCGTATTACCGGTTAAAACAACATGCGCGACCTGTTCAATCTGCAGCAAACTGTCCGGTCTGACTGCCGATGCTTTAGAGACCAGTTCATTTGCCAGCTGGCTGATGGCATCAAGCACCTGTTTTTGCATGGTCTGGCGGTTCTCCTGATTTTTTGTCGCTTCGTCTATCCGGCTGATGACGTCAGCGCCAAAGGCACGCTGCGGATTCAGCCTCGCAGCCGTGGCCATCCTTTCACCGCTTTGCAGACCATAAAGCCAGCTGCCAAGGGTGGTTGTGCCAATATCAACCGCGATACCCAGCGGCTCTGCATCTGCATTCTGTGTCCTGGCTTCAGGCTGAGGCGCTTCTTTTGATTTCGCAGCAGGCCGGTCATCCGTACGTTCAGCTTCAGACTTCGCAGCCGGCGGCCAGAAAGCAAGCACTTGTTTTGTATCATGTCGGGCCAGAAAATGAATATCCGCGGCGCTGCCAAGCCAGTTGTCCGGCAGCGAAGGCATCAGTGTGATCGGCACTGCAAACCCGGTTTCGTCAAAAAAACGCTGGTCAAACGGCCTCTGATCTTCAAGGGTCGCCGGCGGCAGAACAGTCTGCTTCAGCGTGACCAACGGCTGCAGGCGCAATTCGGGAAGCAGGCCATCTGTTGAGATTCTGGCCGCCATGGCCAGCGGCAGATGAACTTCCAGCGCTGCGTCGGCCGGCACACCGGCCTTGTCCCAAAGGGCTGCATTGGTATGGGTCAGGCAGGACAAGACATCGCCGATCCCGCTGATATGAACTTTACATTTGCCGCACTTGCCTTTGCCGCCGCAGGGCGACTCCACCTGATGTCCTGCCGATCTTAGTACAGAAAGCAGATTCTGGCCTTCTTTTGTTTCGATTAATTCCTGATGTTCACCTATCACTATCTTTAAATCCATATGCATGAATCCTCCGGACTTTATTCGTTTCATCTTGATATACTGACTTTCTGGTTATAAAACCGCAATACTTAGTTCATCGTACAACAGTTCGTTTTTTTTGACTAGGATTTTCTCGATGATCTATGCCACTTTTTTGTCGTTTTCTGATGAAACCGGCTAATCGCATACCCGCCAGCAGCCCTAACATCTCATGTCTGAAAACACTGTTTTCTACTGCGCGGACAGATGAATATCAAGTAAATTGACATGAAATCAGTGCAGGCACAGATATCTTATTGTATAATTTGCTTGCTGAGATCTAGACGATCGGCGTTGTTTTACCAAGGTGCCCACACAGGTCATCTACCCCATGCCTATAGGCAGGGACTTCCTGCGATATTCGGGGGTGAAACTAAAGGAAAGGATCTGTATGCTGTTTTATTTTTCCGGCACAGGAAATACCCTTGCTCTGGCGAAAAAAATCGCGGACACACATGACTTGAAACTGTGTTCAATCGCTCATGAGATGGATAAAGGCCAAGATCCTCTGATATACGAGATGCAAGATGATGCGCTGCTTGGCTTCGCATTCCCGGTTCATGCCTGGGGACCGCCGCCGTTTGTGCTTGATTTCATTCGCCGGCTTAGAATCAGCGGCGGGAAACCATACGTTTTTGCTCTGTCAGTTTGTGCCGGTGAGGGCGGTCATTCTGTCCGGATTCTGCAAAAGGAGCTGGCCGGGCAAAACATTCATCTTGACAGTGCCTTTACTTTCATCATGCCCAATAATTTCATGCTGGGCACTTCGGTTGATGATGCCAAAACAGCCAAGCGAAGAATAAGTCAGTCGGACCTGAAGCTGGATGAGATCAGCCCTGTTCTGAGCGCCAGAAAGCGGGGTGTATTCGATTTGCAGGCAGGAACAGTGCCGCGGCTGAAGTCATATGTTATTCATCCTCTGTTTAAACGTTTTGCGTTGAAGACAAGCAAATTCTATGCAACAGACCGCTGCAACAGCTGCTATATCTGTGAGCAAGTCTGCCCGGTTCATTCGGTGAAAGTCAACGGTAAACCTGCCTGGCAGAAAGAATGCACTATGTGTCTGGCCTGCATCAACAGCTGTCCGGTCCAGGCCATCGAGTACGGAAAGCTGACCGCCGGCAAGGACAGATACCTGCACCCGGATCTGCAAGAACAGCTGTGGTCTGATCTGGAGCTTTAAGCTTTTTCCGGCGCTTTTATTTTGCATAGAGCCTGCACCTGGTCCAGGGTCAAATTTTTTTGCATCCACCACATTGCTTGCATCCACCACATTGAAAGAAATATTTTTTGCATCCGGTACATTCAGGAAGAAGTTTTTGCATCCGGCACATTTAAAGAAGACGCTTTAGATTTGATGATTTGATCACTTTCCTGATGGCCGATGCCACTTTCTGCTCAGTTCTGATAAGATAAGAAGAAAATGGGAGTAAACAAACAGGAGGAAGCATAAATATGGAAACCAGTCAGGTACAAATTGTCATGCCGTCACATGTCAACGGCACCATGCGCCTGTTCGGCGGCCAGCTGATGGAGTGGATTGATGTTACCGCCGCGGTAGAAGCCAGGCGCCATGCGCTCAGCGATGTTACCCTTGCTGCTGTAGATCCGCTCGAGTTTATCGCGCCGGTTCACCTCAACGATACCGTACTGATAACAGCATCGGTTACCTGGACAGGGCATACATCCCTTGAAGTGCAAGTTGATACCTTTGTCGAACATCTCAGCCAGAAGCGTGAGCTTGTCAACAGCGCGCATCTTGTCTTTGTGGCGGTTGATGAAAACGGTAATCCCCATGCGGTTCCGCCGCTTCAGCCGCAGACACCGGAAGAGAAAAAGGCATATGCCTCTGCTGAGAAAAGACGCAAATGGCGGCTTAAGCTTCGCCAGAAAATGCTTGAAGACCTATAAAAAGCGCATGCGCGCATTTAATCGCCGCGCAAAGCCCTCCCCGGCTTAGCTTATGCCAGAAAAGAGCTTTCACACGGCCTAATATCTTGAGGCATGCATTCTTATTCGATTGGCGGGGCGAAATGTGTATAGACAGCGCCGGCTTCAGGATGATCATCATCCAGATAGCTCAGCAGCTCGCTGACAGTCATAAAGCGGAAACCCTTTTCTTTCAGGCCGGCGATCATGCTGGGCATGATTTCGAGGGTCGCCCGGTTGGTATCATGCAAAAGTACAATGTGTCCATTCGCGGCATGTTCAAGCACATGCTCAAGGATCGGCTCAGGGTTGTCATGATAATTCCAGTCTTGAGGGGTGCTTTGCCAGGACCAGTTGACGATGGCCAGATCAAGTTCGCGGCTGATATCCTTCACTAGTGTATTATAGGCACCTGTGGGCGGCCGCATCAGGCGAGGACGCTGCCCAGTGATGTTTTCAATCAGCTCATTGGTGCGGGTCAGTTCGTCGCGAATCCTTTGTTCATCTGTTTCGGTGAAAATAACATGGCTGTAGCTGTGGTTGGCGACTTCATGGCCCTCCTGATAGGTTCGCAGTAAAGTGGCCTCGCGGCCGGCATCAATCTGGGAGCCGAGCACAAAAAAGGTTGCAGATACGTTTTCTTCTGCCAGGATATCGAGCAGGCGTTCTGTCAGCTGATCTTCACCATCAACAGCCGGACCGTCATCGAAAGTCAGGGCAATCACCGGCGACTCATCGCTGGGCGGTGCCTGCGCGGCTGTCTCGTCCGTCGCAGTCGTTTCTTCAGTCGCCTCTTCAGTTGTTTCTTCAGGATCACTGGCATCTTCCGGCTCTGTTTCAGTCGTTTCTTGTGTATCACTTATCTCGTCAGACTCATTGTCTGTCGGATCCTGCGTGATCGTTTCGTCATCTGCCGGCTGCTCCTGGGTTGTGGTTTCTACTGTTTCAGTGGTTGTGGTTTCAGTATCTGAACTATTAGCAGCAGATCGGATGCCATAGGCGATCAGGAGCGCAGCCAGGATCAAAGCCAGCACCGAAAAAATAATCAAACGGGTTCGCTTGTTTTTGCGGCGCCTTGCAGAATGCCTGTGTGCGGCATTATTAAAATGCATGTTTCGGTTATCTATGTTTTTACCATTCTTTTTCATATATCGCCGGCAGTTGATAAAGCTTCTGCCGCCTCCTTGCACATGTTTTACTGCTGCATTATATCATAGCTTCATGGCGATTTGGAATACACAGTGATATCATTTCCTTTCCTGTCTGCGCAGCAGCATCCGTCATTTCCGTTAAAATTGTAACCCTTGCGTTTGCATGTTAAAACAGACGTGGTACAATTAATCCTACTCTTTTTGAGCCTGTCACAGCTTTCATCTCGGTTTTTG
Organism: Clostridiales bacterium; assembly: GCA_007135995.1. Lineage (GTDB taxonomy): Bacteria > Bacillota > Clostridia > Saccharofermentanales > UBA5734 > SLHU01. The sequence continues at coordinate 4,969 of SLHU01000382.1, forward strand.
AGAGACAAGCAGAAAAGAGTTGGTTTTCAGTTCAATAATACTGGTTACCGGTTAATGAGATGATGTGCCGATTGTCCAGACAACGTTCGGCAATATCGTATTTACGACTAACACGTTTAATATGTTTAGCAGCAGGTGATGTTTCATGAATGATGATCCGAATAATAATCAAACACCGTCGGAGCGATTCGATAAAGAACGATTTGATAAAGATAACAGCCATCAGGAAGATTATTTACATCAGGAAGCGGATGGTTTTGGCAAAGACCCGGCTGATGATGCCGGTGAGGACAGCCAGGTCCGAAATGATGCCTCCGATGCCAGCCATCTTTCTGAGCGAAGCGGGTCTGAAACCGATGAAGACGGGGACACAGACGAAAGCGAACCGCATCTGGTCAGTGCCAGAAAAAAACAGACTGATTCAGATGAGCCGTCGGCCAGGCCGGATGATCCGGTTACGATTGATCCGTTTGCCAGAAGGCGTAC
>SLHU01000198.1 GCA_007135995.1 Clostridiales bacterium
TCAATCAGCCCGGCATGGCAGTGATAAATGACGGGGTTGCCGCTTTGTTTGCATTCCTCAAACGCCCGCTGGTCGCTGCTGTTGCAGCAGGCCAGCCTTTCAGGGTTTTCCCGGACAATTTTACATAATTCACAATGACGGTCCGGATAGTTGAGGATTTCGTTGAACTGTTCATCAAAGACCACAATCTTCATTTCGGTCAGCAGATAGAAGTCTTGCAGCAGACCAGATAACTGCTTTTTTGAAATTGACAGTGACATGCCGCACACCTCTTTCAAATTCCTTAGATAAACACAGGCTTTGTTTTTGATCTTACCAAAAGTCTGGACTATTATCCATGCTATCGACAAATTACACCTTTTATTAGGACGCCAACTGAATTAGAATTGTTGTAACACGTATGCCCGAAGGTGTCTTCGGATGCAGGCGTAAAACAGAAATTAACGCAGCTTAGATATATGATGACAGGAAGGTGGTGTAACGGGGTTTTTTAGACTGTGACCGCAGTCACAGATTACTGAACTCCAGAATTATGAAACAGAAAACAGCGGTTATGTACGGGGCTGGCAATATCGGCAGGGGCTTTATCGGCGCTTTGTTATCACAGGCAGGATACAAGGTCATCTTTGTTGATATCGCTGATTCAGTTGTTGACAGGCTGATTCAGAAGCACAGCTACCCGGTGAGGATTGTCACGAATGAGGGGCACGAAGATATTGAGATCACAAACGTCGATGCAGTCCATGGTCAGGATCAGGAGGCCGTTGCCGACGTGATCGCGTCGGCGGATATTATGGCAACAGCTGTCGGCGCATCTGTTTTGAAGTATATTGTGCCTAATCTGGCGGCCGGGTTTAAAAAGCGATTTCTGTCAGGGGCCAAGCCGCTTAATGTGATCATCTGTGAGAATTTGCTGAATGCTGATACAATACTGGAGAACATGCTGCTGTCTGAGTTTTCTCCTGACGAGCAGCGCCGGTTCAAACAGTCTGTGGGCCTGGTTGAAGCATCAATCGGGCGCATGGTGCCGGTGCAGACGCCTCAGATGAAAGGCGACGAACCGCTGCGGGTCTGCGTTGAGAAGTACGGTTTTCTGCCTGTTGATCAGGCTGCGTTCAAGGGTGATATTCCTGATATAAAAAATATGATACCTTACGAACCGTTTGACTTTTATCTCAAACGCAAATTATACATCCATAATATGGGACATGCTGTATGTGCCTATCTGGGACAGTATTTCAATTACAATTACATTTATGAAACAATAGAAAACGCAGACATTCAGCTGATTGTCCATCATGCCATGCTGGAAAGTGCTCAAGCTTTGTCAAGTCAGTACAACGTGGCGCTGGACACCATCATCAGACATATTGACGATCTGGTGTTCCGCTTTCATAACCAGGCTCTTCAGGATACCTGCGGCAGAGTAGGTGCCGACCCGAAACGCAAACTGAAACCCGATGACCGCCTGATTGGCGCGGCGATGATGTGCCTTGACCAGGGTGTTGTTCCGGCTTATATCTGCGCTGGTATCGGCAGCGCGATTTATGCCTATATCGCTGAATACCGGATGGCACAGACAACTGACCAGGCAGCCGTCATCCTGAGCCAGGCGTCTGGTCTGCGTCAAGACGGGTCACAACATGAACAGATTCTGTTCAGAGCTGCCATAGACGTGTATAAACTTATCCTGCAGGGGACAGATGCTGCTGCTTTGCGGAAGCAGGCGATGTTGATGACGGCGGCTTATGCGGGTGATATTGTTTAAACAGGTCCTCGCCGCGGTGCGGCTGCGGAAGCCGGCTCACAAAGATGCGGCCTGCTGGTTTTTTCTGGCTGACAGGTGTTCAACCGACAGTCACATCATGCTCGCCGGACTGGTCCTCGCCGCGGTGCGGCTGCGGAAGCCGGCTCACAAAGATGCGGCCTGTCGGATTATTCTGGCTGACAGGTGTTTTTAGTCTTGCAGTCGTGGATCAAGGTAGTCTCTTATGCCGTCCCCCAGGAGATTGAGGCCAAGGACGGCAAGGATGATGGCGATGCCCGGCACGTTGACGAGCCAGGGGGCTACGGCCATGAAGTCTCTTCCTTGGCTGATCATCCCGCCCCAGCTGGGGGCGGGTTCTTTTATACCAACGCCCAGATAGCTGAGGGCTGCTTCAGCCAGTATGGCTGTAGCGAAGCAGAAAGTGGCTTGTACCAGTATAGGGGACAGGCAGTTGGGCAGAATATGCCTGGTCATGATATACGTGTTTCTGGCTCCAATCGCGCGGGCGGCTTCGACGTATTCAAGGTCGCGGCTGGCCAGGACGGAGCCTCTGACAACTCTGGCCATGCGGGGAAAATAAGCAAATGACATGGCAAAAATGATGTTGGTCATGCCGGCGCCCCACACGGCCGCCAGGGTAATGGCTATGATAATTTCCGGAAACGCCATCAGGCCGTCGAGAAAACGCATGACAATATTGTCCAGCCCTTTGTAGTAGCCGGCCAGCATCCCTACGATCGTCCCGCTGATGACGGTGATCACAACGACTGTCAGACCTATCTGGACTGAGATTCTGGCTCCGTACAGCATACGGCTCAGGACGTCGCGCCCAAACTCGTCAGTGCCCAGCAGATGCTGCGCAGAGGGGGGCTGCAGGCGGTTGCGGGGCGTCATGGTCAGCGGATCATGTATGCTCAGAACAGGTGCCAGAACGGCCGCCAGGATGACAAGCAAAACCAGCAGACCTCCCACCAGCATATAGGGATGAATATTTTTAATGCGCTCATTTAGTTTTATCTTTTGTCTCATATTTGCCTCATGCCATTCGTTGTCTTTCTCTGCCCTGGCTAACGATATTTAACTCTGGGGTTGATCAAGGCATAGCATATATCCACAACGAGATTCACAACCACATAGACTAAAGCGATAAAAATCATTGATCCTTGTATAATCGGATAGTCGCGCCTTAAAATGGCTGTTATCGCCAGTGCACCTGTCCCGGGTATATTGTAAACAGTTTCAATGATCCAGGTGCCGCCAAGTAATGCTGCCATGCTAAAGCCAAGCACTGTAATAATGGGGATCATCGCATTTTTTAAAGCATGCCTTGAGATAATAATATTCTCATTCAGCCCTTTAGCCCTGGCTGTGCGGATATAGTCTTGTTTCAAAACGTCAAGCATCGCACTTCGGGTCATTCTTGCCAGCAGAGCACTTTGCATGACGCCAAGGCTGACACCAGGCAAAATCAGATAGCGGATAACACCCAATCCAACCTGGGCGACCGGCCGATAACCGGATGTAGGAAACCAGCCAAGATTAACCGCGAACAACATCATCAGCATGATCGCCAGCCAGAAGCTGGGCACTGAAATTCCTGCCAGTGCCAGCACAATCGCTGACTGATCAATTGCGGTGCGGTGCTTGACCGCCGCCAGTACACCCAGCGGCACGCCAATGAGAATCCCGATCAGCTGTCCGATAATCGCCAGAAGAATTGTTGGTTCAAGACGGCCGAAGATTGCCTTTGTGACCGGCATCTGCAAGAACAGAGAATCACCTAGATCACCCCGGATAATATTGCTCAGCCAGGTGAAAAAGCGTATGTGAAAGGGCTGGTCAAAACCAAGCTTCTGTTCCATCGCCGCGATTTCAGCTTCAGTTGCAAAATCACCCAGCATCAGACGCACCGGGTCGCCGGGAATTACATTGGTAATGATAAAAGCGACAACCGCTACGATCATCAGGACAGGGATCAGCAAGAGCACTCTTCTGGCAATATATCGAAGCAAAACAGATCCTCCGGATAAGCTGGTTTATTCTTCCAGCCAGACGTTAAAGAACGTATGGAACGCAAAATTCTCGTACCCTTGCAGTGATGTGTGCGCCAGGCGAAGCTGACTGAAGTCGAACAATTTCACATAAGGCACAGTTTCATAAAAGTAATCGTGCCATTCTTCAACAATCTCATAGCGCGCATCATAATCTGTTTCACTGAGCATACGCGTGAAGATTGCGTCCATGGCAGCGGATTCTTCATCATCCCAGTTGCCAATCCACTTGTTGGTGCCCATCCAGGCACCATAAACCTGCGGGTCAGGATCCGGTGAGAAAAATTGCGAGAGGTGCAAATGCCATCCGTCGACCTGCGAACGCTGCTCCACAACTGTAGCCCGGTCGTATAACTGTACATCTACATTAAACCCGACTTGTTCAAGCTGTGACTGGATGGCCAGAGCACCGCGGCTTTCAATATCATCTTCGCGGCTGTTCAATATGACAATGGGCGTTCCATCGTAGTTTGACTGTTCGAGCATTTCTCTGGCTCTGTCCCGGTCAGGATTATTGTAACGGCCGCCGTCACCTTCAGGCACATGCCAGATATGGCCTGGCGGAAAGAGTGATGGATTGAGGAACCAGAAATCTTCGTCTCCTACCATCGCCAGCCCGAGATCTTCCATATCAAGCGCGTATCGCATCGCCTGCCGCATCAGCTTATCATCAAAAGGTGCATGACCCATGTTGACAATAATGAAAGACTGTCTGTAAGGACTTACGATAAAGGTCTGAATATCGGCATCATTTTCGAACTGTGAGATCTGGTCGCGCGGCGCGAAATCGGCAAACTGATACTCTCCAGTCTGAAGTCCTGCGACACGCATCGCCTGTTCGGGCACAATCCGGAAAATCAGCTCATCGACATAGGCGATTTTTTCACCTGAATAGCCAAAAGGCTCACCCGGGTGAGGCGAGTAGTCTTCAAACCGTTTCATCTCAACATATTGATCCGGTACAAAATCAACCAGTTCAAATGGACCGGTGCCAATATGCTCTGTCATGATATCACTCCCAAACTGTTCAATGAGGGCCTTGGGTTTGACAGTGAATTTCTGATTGGCGACCACAGAGCTCAAGAAAGAAAGGAAGGGTGCATAGGGTTCAGATAGTGAAATGACAACTTCATAATCACCGTTGGCCTCTATGCTGACAAAATAAGGCGCTATGTTGTTTCCGGCACCATTAACAGCCAGCCATCGTTCAAATGAGGCAATCACATCGTCTGAGGTCATTTCTGTCTGATCGTGAAACAAGACCCCCTCACGCAGCTGTATGGTATAAGCTGTTCCCTCCTGGTTCAGCGTATAGCTTTCAGCCAGATGGGGAACAGGCATGAAATTCTCGTCAATTTCAAACAACCCCTCATATACATGGAACATCAGCTGGCCGATGCTTGAGTCGGTTGTTATATCGGTATCAAGGTGGGCAGGTGTCAGTGCGTTGGCGACAGTCAGCGTTCCGCCGAACTGGTCTCCCGAAGCGCTCTCCCCAGCATCCCGATCACACGCAGTGACAGCCAGGAGCGAAAACACCAGTGCTGCGGCAAGCATTGTGGAGGTGATATGTTTAAATGTTAGCTTCTTCATCATCTTATCTCCTTATTGCATATTGTGAAA